>JBOFDB010000055.1:0-4193 GCA_051646545.1 Sphingomonas sp. | reverse complement strand
CAGCAGCACCAGCGGCCAGCGGAACAGGAACGTCGCCGAGATCACCCCCGTCCAGGTCTGCCGGAGCGCGGTGGACAGATTATAATGCTGGCTCGAATGGTGGATGACATGGCTCGCCCAGAACCAGCGGACGCGGTGCGCGCTGCGATGGAAAGCGTAATAGGCCAGGTCGTCAAGGACGAAACAGGCCAGAAACCAATACCAGGCCCACCCGATGGTGAAGAGCCGGAACTGGTACAGCCACGCCATCAAGGCATAGACCATGCCGCCTGTAATCACCCCGGCCACCGTGCTGCCAAAGCCGAGGCTGAGCGAGGTGAGCGTATCGCGCGGCTCATAACGATCGCGGTTGCGCCGCCACGCGACCATCATTTCCGCCAGCACCAGCAGAATGAACGCCGGGACGGCATATTGAACGGGATCGGGCAGATGGGGCGGCGTCACGGCGATGATGCTTACACCAGTGTCAATGGCGCTTCCAGCGCGCGTGCATCATCGGGATAAATGCCGACGAGCGTAACCGCGCCGAACAACCGCTCACCGGTATCGATGCGAATGCCCTCAGGCACGTCGGTCATCCGCAAGGGCGGCACCAACCGGCGGGCGGCGACGCGCGCGCCGTGGCGCTTCAGCACGGCGACGGTGCCGTTGCCTGCCACCAGCGCCGCACCGCCATCCCGGCTGACGATCGCCCGGCGCGCGACAAAGCCCGCCAGCAGCTCTTCCGCGCGCCGCGCCGCATCGTCCGGGCCAGTGATCTTGCTTTCGCCCAGCTTGAGCAGTCGCGCGACGAGCGCAAGACCAAACACGCCGAGCACCGAAATAACGATCTGCGCCATGCTCATGACCGGCTTATCCCCGCGCGCCCGCGCTTAATTGGTCAAGCATCAGGCGAATGCCCGACAGGTCATAACCCGCCGCTGCGGCCTTGGCGGTCAACGCCTCGGGATCGGCGCCCTGCTTGGCCATGGCCAGCGCCCAGAGATTGCAGCTGCGCGTGCCCGATCGGCAATAAGCGAGCACCGGGCCCTGGGCGGCGGCCATCGCGGCGGCGAAGGCATCGAGCTGGGGGTGCGAAAAGCCCGCATGGGTGACGGGAATGGCGACATAATCAACGCCAAGCGTGGTCGCGACCGCCTCGATCGCGGCGCCGTCGGGCTGGCCCATTTCCTCGCCATCGGGGCGGTTATTGATGATCGCGGTGAAGCCCATCGCGGCCAGCGCTGTAACGTCGGCAGGGCCGATCTGCGGCGCGACCGAAATGCTGTCGTCGAGTTTGCGCACGTCCACTATTCGCATCTCCAAATCCTTCCCGTGAACGGGGAGGATCACCCTATTTCACCGTTCAAGCAGGCCGGTGCAAGTCACTCACTATCGCGCACCACCGCGAGAAACGCGTCACCATAGGCATCAAGCTTGCGTTCGCCCACGCCGGTGATCGCCGCCATCGCTGCCCGGCTGGTGGGGCGGAGCGCTGCCATCTCGCGCAACACCGCGTCGTGGAAAATCACATAGGGCGGCACGCCCGCCGCCTGCGCCAGTTCGCGACGCTTGGCCCGCAGCGCCTCAAATAACGGGTCATCAACGGGATTGGCGCTGGCGACGGTGCGGCGACGGCCGCCGCGCTCCTTCTCGGCGGGCGCGACGATCTCGATCGCCGTCTCGCCCTTCAGCACCGGTCGCGCCGATGGCGCCAGCGCCAGCCCGCCATGCTCGTTCGGCGTCACCAGCCCCCGCGCCTGCAACGCACGCGCCAAGGGCTTGATCAGCCGTGCCTCGGCGGTTTCGACAATGCCGAACACGCTCAACCGGTCATGCCCCAATTGCGTGACGCGGTCGTCATTCGCGCCGGTCAGCACTTTCTCGATATGGCCAACGCCGAAACGCTGGCCGGTGCGATAGACGGCCGACAGGAATTTGCGCGCCAGTTCGGTCGCGTCGATCAACCCCGGCGCGGCCAGGCAATTGTCGCAATTGCCGCATCGGGCGGGCGGATCCTCGCCGAAATGGCGGAGTAGCACGGCGCGGCGGCACCCGCCCGTTTCAACCAGACCGGCGAGCGCGTTGATCTGGCCGCGCACCACCGCCTGCCGATCGGGCTCGACCTCGTCAAGGCGGCTCCAGGCGCGGGCAAAGTCTTCCGATCCCCAGAATAGCTGCGCCACCGCCGGATCCCCGTCGCGGCCCGCGCGACCGGTTTCCTGATAATAGGCCTCGATCGATTTGGGCAAGGCGGCATGCGCGACAAAGCGCACATCGGGCTTGTCGATGCCCATCCCGAACGCGATGGTCGCGCACATCACCATGTCTTCAGACGCAACGAAATCGGCCTGGTTGCGCGCACGCAAGCCGGGTTCAAGCCCGGCATGATAGGCGCGCACCGGCCGCCCGCTCGCCGCCAATTGCCCCGCCAGCCGTTCGGTGGCGGCGCGGGTCGGGCAGTAAACGATGCCGGGGCCGTCAGTCGCCCGCACCAGCGCGCCGATCTGCCGTGCCGTGTTGTCGCGCGGGCTGATCGCATAGCGGATATTGGGCCGGTCAAACCCCGCGACGATCAAGCCCTCAGGCGGAATGCCGAGCTGCTGGAGAATATCGGCGCGGGTATGCGCATCCGCCGTCGCCGTCAGCGCGAGGCGCGGGGCGGCGGGAAAGGCATCCATCAACGGGCGGAGCAGGCGATAATCGGGGCGGAAATCATGCCCCCATTCGCTGACGCAATGCGCCTCGTCGATGGCGAACAGCGACAAGCGACCCCGGTTGAGCAGATCGCGAAAATCCTCGCCCGAGGCGCGTTCGGGCGCGACATAAAGCAGGTCGAGCGCGCCATCCAGAAACCGCCCGCGCGTCTCCGCCCGGTTGGTGTCGACCGAGGTCAGCGTGGCCGCGCGGATGCCGACCGATTCGGCCGCGCGTAGCTGATCATGCATCAGCGCGATCAGCGGCGAGATGACGATGCAGGTGCCATCAAGCGCCAGCGCCGGCAATTGATAGCAGAGCGATTTGCCCGCCCCCGTGGGCATCACCGCCAGCGTGTTCTCGCCCGCCAGCACGCGGTCGATCACCTGACGCTGAACACCGCGAAACGCCGGGAAACCGAAGGTTGATTGCAGGATGGACTCTGGCGCTAACACGCCCCACCTATAGCCCGATGGTGTCGCTCCGCCATGGTTCGGGAGAGAGAAATTTGACCGAGATCTGCGATAACAGCGCGCTTCACCGCTTCGAACTCGTCGAGGACGGCCATCTCGCCTTTGCCGAATATCGGATCGAGGCAGGGGTCATCACCTTCACCCACACCATCGTCCCGCCCGAAATCGGCGGTCGCGGCGTCGCCAGCCGGTTGATCGCGGCAGCGCTCGACTCAGCGCGCGAACGCGGACTGAAAGTTGTCCCGCAATGCTCCTTCGTTGCGGCTTTTTTCGATCGCCATCCCGAGCAGCGCGATTTACTGGCCTGACCGGGACGAGAGGGGGGGACGATGACACGAGCAAAGTTGCGCCGCACGACTTTGGCGGCGGTGATGCTGGCAGGCCTATCGGTATCGGCTGCCGCGCCTCCCATCGAATACACCGTCGATACCGCGATGCTGGTGCCCGTGCGCATTGGCGGCAAGCCTGCCCGGTTGCGGGTAAGCCCCTGGGCACCGGCCGCACCAACGCTCAACCCCGGCTTTGCCAGCGCCATCGGCCTGCATGGCGGGCTGTTCGGCGTCGGTGTCAAGGTTGGGCCGGTCAAGGTGAAAGGCGGGACGTCAGTCGCCAAGCTCGAATTCGGGCGCGTCAGCTTCAAGCGGCGCGTGGTCTGGTTTGAGAAGGATTATGATCGTGAAGCGGATGCCGCCGTTGGCCCGGGCGGCTTGCCCGTCGATGTCGTTCGCTTCCGGATGCGCGCGCCTGTAGCAGGCGAGCGCAGCGCCGGACTGCCGCTGGTCCAGGCGATGTTCCAGCCCGCTTATGCCGAAGTCGCGGTGGGCGACCGCAAGGTGCGCGTGCTGTTCGACCCGCATCGCGCGCTGTCGCTGGCGACCGCTGGCGCGGGGCAAGCGCTGGTCGCGGCGCTTGGCGGCCAGCTGACCGGCCAACAGGGCAAGGCGGAAGTCGCCTTTGGCATTGATCGCCCGGTGCGGACGCTAAAGCTGACGCATCCCCTCGCGATCGGGCCGATCAGCCTTGATCATATCACCGTGCGGGTAA
>JBOFDB010000470.1:0-1935 GCA_051646545.1 Sphingomonas sp. | reverse complement strand
ACCTCATCCTTCGTGTAGTGCAGGTAATCGAGGTAAAAGGGGAAAGCGAACGCCGCCCAGATGTTGAAGACCAGGCTGTAGGTCAGGATCATACCGATGATGATCAATACGCCCCAGCCCAGACGGCCCGACAGCTCGGCCAATGGCGCGATCAGCGCGCCATAAAGGTGATTGAGCACCGCATGGGCCGCCCCCTGTCCGGCCTTGACCGCACCGTTCAGATACCGCCCGCGCGCGATGAAGTAATTAATGGTCGCCGCCACCGCGAGCGGCACCAGCACCGTCGCAGCGATGATCCATGGCCCGCGCGTTTTCATGAAATCGGCAGTCGAGGGAGGCGGCGCTCTGCCCGGTGCCTGGCCGAGCACACTGACCATGAACTGACCGATCGTGATCAAGGCCCAGGCCCAGGCGATGCCGACCACCGCCAAGGCAATCACGCGAACGCGCGGCGCCACCTGGTCGGGCTCGTCCAACGCCGCGTCGCGCGCCGCCGTGCCATCTGCCTCAGTATCCGGCGCCCGCAGCGTAATGGCGGCAACCAGCGCCACCAGTAACGCCATGATCAGGAACACGTTGGGCCAGCTCATCCGCGCCGCCATCACCAGCGCGATTGCGCCGCCGACGATCGATGCCGCGCGGTAACCGAACTGATAAACCGGGGACAGCAACTCCACCGGGGTGACGTCATCGGCCACGTCGATCCGCCATGCATCAACCGCGACATCCTGCGTCGCCGAGGCAAGTGCGGCCATGACCGCAAACAGCGCAAACCGGCCGATATCGGCCGTCGGACTGGTCAGGGCGAGGCCAACCAGCGCCAATGCCAGCATGATCTGGCACAAAAGAATCCAGCTCTTGCGACGTCCCAGCCGATACAGTCCCGGTAACCGCAAACGATCAACCAGCGGCGACCAGAGGAATTTGAACGAATAGGCAAGGCCGATCCATGACAGCACGCCGATTGTGGCGAGCTTGATGCCCACTTCACCCAGCCATGCGTTGAGCGTGCCGATCAGCAGGGCAAAGGGCAGCCCCGAGGAAAAGCCGAACGCCAGCATCGCTGCGGATTTGGGCCGCGACAGGGCGACACCGAGCAGTTTCAGCCCCCTGGGCCGCGCCGCCACTGCTGTTGCCATCTGCCTCTTGCCCTCCCGATCGTTCGGGACAACACTAGCGGCAAAACAAGAGAGAGGAAGCGCTGATGAATGCGCCTCAGCTTATTGCCACCCCCACACAGGGGCAATTGGCGCTGGCTGCACGGCTGGCGGGCGGTGGCGGTCGCGCCGTGGCGGGCATCACTCACGTTACGGCGGAGGCCTACACCTCGCCCGCGCGCCATTTGGCCGAGCAGGAGCGGCTGTTCCAGCGCCTGCCGCTCGTCATCGCGCCGTCCGCGCTGTTGCCTGAACCCAATATGGCGGTGCCGCATGACGGGTTCGGCAAGCCGCTGCTCATCGCGCGCGACAAGGATGGCGAGGCGCATGTCTTCCTGAATGTGTGCCAGCATCGCGGCACCCGGCTGGTGGAGGGTGCGGAGCCGGTGTGCGCGCCGCGCCTGATCTGCCCCTATCACGCCTGGAGCTACGCGCTTGACGGGTCGCTGGCGGGGCTGCCCCGGCCTGACAGCTTCCCGGGGCTCGACCGCGTCGATTTCGCGCTGAAGCGGTTGCCGACGCTGGAAGCGGGCGGCCTCATCTGGTTTGCGTTCGACGAAAGCGCGGATTTTGGCGAAGCGCGCGCGCTGGGCGAGGATTTCGCTGCATTTGACTTGCCCGGCCAGCATCTGTTCCGCCGCCGCACCCATCGCGTCGCGGCGAACTGGAAGCTGATCATGGATGCTTTCCTGGAAAGCTATCATGTTCAGCGGCTCCACGCCCAAACGATCGGCAAATTCTTTCAGGACGGCGTTTCGACCGGCGATATGATCGGCCC
>JBOFDB010000077.1:0-5252 GCA_051646545.1 Sphingomonas sp. | reverse complement strand
TCACCGCTACCGCGATCCACCCCAAACGCCGCCGTCCGTCCGGGTCGAGCGCATGCGCCATCCCCGCAATCGCCAGCGGCAGGCACAGGCTGGCGCCGTAATAATAATAGAAAAAGCCGATCTTTTTGGGGATGATGATCCACGGCAGATACGCGCCCGCCCAGAGCGCGACCGGCGCGAGCAGCGGCCAGGCGCGGTGGCGTGCGCCCTCGATCAGACCGTAGCCGAGCGCGACCAGCCCGCCCCACATCACTGCCGGATTGCCCAGCATCAGCACGCCGCGCTCGACGCCGTCGACGGGCTCGTAGAGATACCAGATCGGCCGCAGATCGAGCGGCCAGCTCCACCAATTCGATTGATAGGGGTGGCTCGGCAGCGGCAGCGTCTGCTCGGCATAGATATCGGCCTGGAAGGGGATCAGCGTGGCGAGCGTCAGCGGGTCGGTGCGGTAAAAAAAGGCGGGCAGGAAGGTCGCGAAATAGGCGAGCATCGCCGGGGCGATGAAGCGCGCCAGCGCCGCCACCGGTCTAGCACCGCCAAACAGCGCGCGCTGCTGCGCCGTCGCCACGCCAAGCCCGACCGCCGCCACCGCGAACCATGGCAGCGCCGCCCATTTCGACGCGACCGCCAGCCCGAACATCACCCCGCTCAACACGACCAAACGCTGCGCGCGCGCCGCGGTCGCTGCCGCCAGCAGCACTGCAACCCCGCCCAGCGCCAGCGCGGCCATCGGCCCGTCGAGCATCGCGACGCGCGCCTCGATGAACAGGGTAAAACCGGTCAGCGCGATCAACGCCGCGACCAGCGCCGGCCGGATATTGCCCCAAAGCTGCCAGCCGATGGCAAACAGCGCCATCACCGTGGCCGCGCCGCTCAGCGTCATCGGCACGCGCCAGCCCCAAGCGTTATCCCCCAGCATCAGGATTCCCGCTGCGATCAACTCCTTGGCGAAGAGCGGGTGTTCGATATTGGTCGGCCCGCTCAGCGCAAGCAGCGCCTGCGCGGCGGGGACATAATGGGTTTCGTCAAAATAGGGCCGGGGGTCGCGTGCCAGCCCCACCAGCAACAGCATCTCCGCCGCCGCACCCAGCGCGATGATCGGGCGCCAGGGGAAGGGGGCGGGGCGGGGCATGACGCTGGCTTACCGTTGCTGGGCCGCGCTTGGCAAATCGGACCCGGGCACTAAACGCCTGGGCAAAGCCACGCTAAACCATTGACGCGGCCTTTGCTGGCGCGGCAAAGCGGGACCGAGATGAAGCGCCATACCGGACAAGACCCCGCCATTACCCGCCATTGGCGCCCCGCAACCCAGGCGGTGCGCGGTGGCCCCGCGCGGTCCGAATGGGGCGAAACGTCGGAAGCGATCTTCCTCACCTCGGGCTATGCCTATGATTGCGCGGGCGACGCCGCCGCGCGCTTTGCCGGCGATCAGGTCGGCATGACCTATTCGCGGCTGCAAAACCCGACGGTCGAGATGCTCGAACACCGCATCGCCCTGCTCGAAGGGGCAGAGGCGTGCCGGACGATGGCATCGGGCATGGCGGCGATGACGGCGGCGCTGCTCTGCCAGCTGCAGATGGGCGACCATGTCGTCGCAGGCCGCGCGGCGTTCGGCTCGTGCCGCTGGCTGGTCGATACGCTGCTGCCCAAATTCGGCATTGCGACAACGGTGGTCGATGCGCGCGATCCGCAGGCGTTCATCGATGCGGTGCGGCCGGAAACCAAGGTGTTTTTCTTCGAAACCCCCGCCAACCCGACGATGGACATCGTCGATCTGCGCGCGGTGTGCGACATTGCGCGCGCCCGGGGCATCACGACCATCGTCGACAATGCTTTTGCCACGCCCGCGCTCCAGCGGCCGATGGAGTTCGGCGCCGATGTGGTCGCTTATTCCGCCACCAAGATGATGGACGGGCAGGGCCGCGTGCTGGCGGGCGCGGTGTGCGGGACCGCCAAGTTCATCAATGAGGTGTTGCTGCCCTTCACGCGCAATACCGGGCCGACGCTCTCCGCCTTCAATGCCTGGGTGGTGTTGAAGGGGTTGGAAACGCTCGATCTCCGTATCCGTCGCCAGAGCGAGAACGCGCTGAAGGTCGGCCGTTTCCTTGAGCCGCGCGTGCCGCGCATCCTTCATCCCGGTTTGCCGAGCCATCCCCAGCATAACCTCGCCATGGGGCAAATGGCGGCGGCGGGTGCGATCTTCGCGTTTGAGGTCGCCGAAGGACGCAAACAGGCGCATGGCCTGCTCGACGCGCTGCAGCTGATCGACATCAGCAACAATATCGGCGATTCGCGCTCGTTGATGACGCACCCCAGCTCGACCACCCATTCGGGCGTCGCCGAGGACAAGCGGATCGAGATGGGCGTCACCGAGAATATGCTGCGCCTGAATGTGGGGCTGGAAGACCCCGATGACCTGATCGAGGATCTCGACCAGGCGCTGACGGCGGTGGGGCTGTGATGATGCCGCCGCCCCCTCCGTTCGTGTCGAGCGCAGTCGAGACACGGGCGCCGGGCAACCCGCCTCTGGCCCATCCCTCGACTACGCTGGGGACGAACGGTGGGGTGGCAATAACGGCATGAAAGCGCTCTTCCCCTTCACCGCCGAAACGCATGGCGTCACCGTGCGCGTTTCGGTCAGCTATCTCGCCGAACAGTCCGAGCCGGATCGGGGCCGCTGGTTCTGGGCCTATCACATCCGCATCGAAAATGACGGACCGCTGGCGGTGCAGCTGCTGACGCGGCACTGGATCATCACCGATGGTCGCGGCGCGCGCCACTCGGTTGAGGGCGAGGGCGTGGTGGGCGAGCAGCCGCTGATCGAGCCGGGCAGCAGCTTTGACTATGTCTCGGGCTGCCCGCTGGCAACGCCGACCGGGTCGATGCAGGGCAGCTATCACATGATCGACGCCGATGGCGCGGGCTTTGATGTCGCCATTCCCAAATTCGCGCTCGTCGCGCCGGCGGTGACGAATTGAAGCGCACCCATCTGCCGTTGAACGGGTTGCGCGTGTTCGATGCCGCCGCGCGGCATCTGTCCTTCACCCGCGCCGCCGATGAGCTGGCCGTCACCCCGGCGGCGGTCGGCCAGCAAATCCGCGCGCTTGAAGAAACCTTGGGCGTTGTCCTGTTCCGCCGCACCACCAAGGGGCTGGAGCTGACGCCCGAAGGCGCGGCGGGTCTGGCGGCATTGCGCCAGGGCTTTTTACAGTTTGAAGAAGCGGTTCGCGCCATGCAGGCGGGGCAATCGTCAAAATCGCTCACTATCGCGGCCCCGCGCGACCTGCTCCACAAATGGCTGATGCCGCGCCTGGCCGATATTGCGCGCGGCGATGGCGAGCTGCGGTTCGTGCTGGTGCCCGCCGACGACGCGCTCGATTTTACCGAAGCCAATCTCGATCTCGCCATCCGCTGGGGCGAAGGGCCGGGCGAGCATGAGGGCGAAGCGCTCGAATCGGACGGTATGGTAACCGTCGAGCGCCCGGGCGGCGGCGTCGACACGCGGATATCCTGGCCCGGTTGCCTCAACGATCCGGATGTGTCGCTGGTCCATGTTGGCGATGCTGGCCTGGCGATCGACGCGGCGGCGCAGGGGCTGGGCCGCGCGACGGTGCCCGAGCTGCTGGTGCGCGGCGACATCGCGGCGGGGCGGGTCGTCGTCCTGGGCGAGCCGCGCCCCTATCGCCTTGGCTATTGGCTGGTCGCGCCGCTGCCACAATGGCGGCAGAAGAAAGTGCGGGCGCTGGTCGACGCGTTGACGGCGTAAGGCGATGAGCGAGCGGTTTGAAAGCGCCCGGCTTTACATGCGCCCGCAGACACCCGACGATGCCGAGGCGCTGTTCGAGGCCTATGGCGATGCCGCGCTGATGACCTATTGGTCGAGCGGCCCGCATGCCGATGTTGAGCAGACGCGCGCCTATCTTGGCAAACGTTTCAGTCCAGGCGGTGTCTATAATCCCGACGCCGATTGGCGCGGCTGGGCCATTTGCCTGAAGGGCGATGATCGTGCGATCGGTACGCTGGCGGCGGGGCTGCGGCGGAACGATGTGGTCGAAATCGGCTATATGCTGGTGCGCCGACTATGGGGTCAGGGTCTGGCGCGCGAAGGCGTGTCGCGGCTGCTCGATCTGCTCTTCGCCGAGGAGAATCGCCGCCGGGTGATGGCTGACACCGACCCCGACAACGCGCCTTCCAACGCGTTGCTCAAATCACTGGGCTTCACGCTGGAAGGGCATCTCCGCGCCGAATGGGAAACGCATATCGGCGTGCGCGACAGCTTGATCTGGGGCCTGCTCCGCGACGAATGGCTGGCATCGCGAAGCAGGCCCTAGCAGCGTCGGTCAGATCCCGTGGCTGGGGGCTGGCGGATCGGCCGACAAATCAAGCATTTCGATCCGCCCTCCCAGCGAATGCTGGGGAATGCGCGAGCCGGCATAGGTCTGGTTCAGCGACGTCAGCGTGTAGCGTTCCACCCGCAAAACGCCCGGGTCGTTCGGATCGCGCTTCAGCGGCAGATATTGCCGTCCGTTGATCGAGGCGATGACCGGCTTTACCCAGTCGGTCGTTTCGAGCGACTTTGAATGCCGGATAACATCGGCATCGCTCACCCGGCCGTCTGGCGTCACGTAAAAGGCGATGTCGACCCATTGATCGTCAAAGTCACGCGTGTTGAGGCGCGTGAATTCGGTGCTGATGCCGATTTGCTGCGAAATGGCGCTGTTCCGGTCAATCGTGCGGCTGAACAGCTTGGCCGTGTCGACCTTGGGGGCATAAAGCAAAATCGGCTTTTCGGCCGGGCCGACCGTTTTCAGGGCGCTGGCCACCGCCGTCGCGAAGGCGGGGTCTTCAGGCTTATAGAGCAGCCGCGCCTGGAACAGTTTTGCCGCAGGCGCCCAGGCTTGAAACCGGGGATCGGGACTGAGCAGAATCTTGTCGAGATACCGCTTGGTTTCGCCCTGGTAACCGCCATAAAGTTCCGACCCCGCCTCGAGCATCGCCAGACGGATCAGCGTCATCGCCTGGACATTGACAAGATTGGATTCTTCGGCGCTTTTCAGGACCTGCTTGTAAATGCCATGCGCTTCATCTTCGCGGCCAAGCCGCCGAAAGGTGTCAGCCAGCTCGACCCGCGCCGCCAGAACATGCGCGTCATTGGCGGGAAGCCCTGATTTCAGCGCGTCCAGCGTCTCAATCGTGCCGAGCAGATAGGCGTCGCCTTCGCCAAGATGCGCGGCGAGCCGATACCGCGCCCG
>JBOFDB010000578.1:0-3399 GCA_051646545.1 Sphingomonas sp. | reverse complement strand
TGGGTGCGGCAGATGCTTTGCTGCGCGCGGGCGAAGCGCGCACAGCGGCACGCGCGCTGCTGGGGGGCACGCAGGCGCATCCCGACAATATCGCGCTGTGGACCGCTTTGGGGCGTGCCTTGGCGGCAAGCGATGGCGACACGCTGTCGCCGGCGGCGACTTATGCTTTTAACCGGGCGATGGCGCTCGCGCCGACACATCCGGGGCCGCATTATTTCCTCGGCGTGGCGCTGATTGCGGCGGGGCAGGGGCAAGCCGCGCTGGCGCAATTGCAAATCGCGCTGCGTCTGGCGTCCGCCGACGCCCCCTATCGCGCCAAGCTGGAGGAGCGGGTCAAGCTGCTCCGGCAATTCCTGCAAATGCCGCTGGGGAGGTAGCCACAAAGTTGATTCGTCACCCCGGGTTCGACCCTGGGTCCCGCTTCTTCTTCAACCGCTGGGAATAATAGCGGGACCCCGGCTCAAGCCTGTCCTGAGCGACGCCGCAGGCGGCGTCGAAGGGGCCGGGGTGACGTGAGTTGGCTTGGATCACCGCGCCACCACCCGCGTATAGAGGTGCCATGTCGCATAGCCCAGCCATGGCAGCACCACCGCGAGACCAATCCCCAGCGGGATCGTCCCCACCAGCAGCAATAGCGCGACGCACAGTCCCCAGCCGGTCAACGTGGCCAGATTGACCCGCGCCGCGCGCAGCGAGGTTTCCACGGCGGTCAGCGCATCGACGGGCTTGTCGACCACCATCGGGAATGACAGCCAGCTCGTCACCAGCGTGACGATGGCGAAGCCAAGGCCGACCAGATTGCCGATGACGATCAGCGACACGCCCTCGCTGCTGCCGATCAGGCGCGGCAAGGCATCGCTGATATGCATCGGCGCGCTTCCCGCGAAGATCGCATCGTAAATGACATAAGCAGCGAGCAGCCAGCCGACGAACAATGCGGCGAGCATCATCGTCAGCAGCAGGAGCGGCAAGCGGCTGCGCCCTTTGAGGGGGTCAAGAAAGTGCGACCAACTTGCATCCTCGCCATCCTCACGGCGGCGGGCAAGTTCGTAAAAACCGCTCGCCACGGCGGGGCCGGCGATCGACACGCCCGCCACCAGCGGGAAAAACAGCGGCAGCAGCGGATCGTTGACGGTGGTAACGATCGCGATCAGGCAGATGACCGGATAAAGCAGCCCGGCAAAGATGAGGTCGCCGCGTTTGGCCCGAAAATCGCGCCATCCTTCCGCCAGTGCCCAGCCGACATCCTTAAAACCAATGCGGCGTACCTCGATCTGGGGTGCGGCAAGCGATGGACGGGCGGCGTCAATGGCGGGCATGGGCGTGATCCTCTCGGGCTTATGGGGCGGTTATTTCCTTCCTTGTCGGACCATCGACGATACACCCATTCGCGCTTGCCCCCAAGCGGTTACCGGCCACCAAATGAGGGATTGAGCCGCACGATCGCGCGGTTGAGCGCGGCAGCGAAGCTAACCCAGGCGAGATAGGGCAGGATCATCAGCGCCGCCATTTGCGAAATCGGCCACAGCCCCACGATCATCGCAACCAATGACGTCCATAGAAACACCACCTCGACGAGCGCCCAATCGGGGCGGCGCAGGCGGAAGAACAAGGGGCTCCACGCGAAATGGCAGAGGCCGTTGACGAGGAAAACGATCAGGATTGTGCGCTGGTCATCCGCCGATCTGGCCGCGTGCCAGGCAATCACGCCCGCCCATGCCGCCAGCGCCAGGATGATCGTCCAGGCGGGGCCGAACAGCCAGTCGGGCGGCTGCCACGCGGGTTTGCGCAAGCCAGAATACCACGCCTCAATCGGCGTCATCAGCGCGCCGCCAAAGCCCAGCACCACTGCCCAGGCGATTGCTGCAAGAACCGGAGGAGAAATCACTTGGCCATCACCTGTCCAGTTTGATGAACGTCCAACCCGTGTTACGGTTGCCCGGTGGGCATATCCTTTCCTTACTCCGCGATCGTCGCTCAGGACGAGATGAAATTGGCCTTGTTGATCGCGGCGGTCGATGCCCGCATCGGCGGGGTAATGGTATTCGGCGACCGGGGCACCGGCAAGTCGACGGCGGCGCGGGCGCTGGCGCAGCTGCTGCCGCCCATCCCCGCGGTGAAGGGCTGCCGCTATAATTGCAACCCCGAAACCGGCGAGACTTGTCCCGCGCCCGAGCTTCACAAGAACGGCGCGGCGACGATGGCGGTGCCGTTCGTCGACCTGCCGCTCGGCGCAACCGAGGACCGGGTGGTCGGCGCGCTCGATTTGGAACGCGCGCTGGGGGCAGGGGAAAAGGCGTTTGAGCCGGGCCTGCTTGCCCGCGCGCATCGCGGTTTCCTCTATATCGACGAAATCAACCTGCTGGAGGATCATATCGTCGACCTGTTGCTTGATGTCGCAGCATCGGGCGAGAATGTCGTCGAGCGGGAAGGACTGTCGGTGCGGCACAATGCGCGCTTCGTGCTGATCGGCAGCGGCAATCCGGAAGAGGGCGAGTTACGCCCGCAATTGCTCGATCGCTTTGGCCTGTCGGTCGAGGTGCGCACACCGCAGGATGTGAAGAGCCGGGTCGAAATCCTGAAGCGCTGCGACGCCTTTGAGCAGAACCCTGCCGAGTTCGCCGCCAAGTGGAAACCCGCCGAGCGCAAGACGCTGAAGCGGATCGCACAGGGCAGGGCGCTGTTGCCCGAAGTAAAGGTGCCCGACGCTTTGCTAAGCGAGGCAGCCGAGCTGTGCGTTGCGGTCGGGGCAGATGGTTTGCGGGGCGAGTTGACCCTGATGCGCGCGGCGCGGGCACTGGCAGCGCTGGAGGGGGAGACCGAAGCCAGGGCCGCGCATCTGCAGCGCGTCGCGCCGATGGCGCTCCGCCACCGGCTGCGCAAGAATGTGCTCGACGATACCGGATCGACCGCGCGGATCGAGCGCGTGCTGGCTGAGCGTTTCGCGTGACCGACGCGCTTGCCGCCGCCCGGTTGCTGGCAATGGCGCCGGGGCTGGGCGGTATGCTGGTGCGCGGCGGCGCGCTGACGGCCGACGCGATCATCGCAACGCTGGTTGCCGCACTGCCACCGGGCGCGCCGGTACGGCGATTGCCGTTGTCGGTCGATGAGGAGCGATTGACCGGCGGGCTCGATCTGGCCGCGACGTTGGCGCGGGGCGTGCCGGTGCATCAGCCGGGTCTGCTGGCGGACGTGGCGGGCGGGCTGCTGATCGTGCCGATGGCCGAGCGACTGAGCGACGGCGTCGCGGCGCGCCTGGCTGCGGCGCTGGACGAGGGCGAGGCGGCGGCGCGGTTCGTGGTGCTCGCTTTTGATGAGGGGGCGGAGGATGACGATGCCGTCGCCCCCGCTTTGGCCGAACGGCTGGCGCTTCACCTCGATCTGGCGGGCGTGCGGCCG
>JBOFDB010000621.1:0-6127 GCA_051646545.1 Sphingomonas sp. | reverse complement strand
GGCATTGATGATCATCGGCAGCCGCATGCGCGCGGGCGTGGTGTTGTCGGTGTTGGCATAGGTATAGCCGGTCCACACCCGCGCGCCTTGCGAGACATCGTCCTGCGTATAGGTCGGCACCGGGTTGCCGCCCGACAGCACCTGCGTCCCATCCTGGTTAAGCTGGTAAAGCCCGATGGTGAAGAGCTGCATCAGCTCGCGCGCGTAATTTTCATCGGGGATCGCGCCCGTGCCGGGGTTGGCCTTCACGCTGCCAAGGAACGTCAGGTAAAGCCCCATGGCGACGCTGGTCGACACGCCTTCCATGATGTCGCGATAATTGCCGAAGGCATTGTCCCACAAAATGTCGAGATAGGCCGCCATCACAAAGGCGCGCCAGCTGCTCGCAAAACCGTCAATGCTGACCACCCATTGGTTGAGCAGGGCAAGGCCGACGCGCTGACGCAGAATGTCGCTGCTGCCCATCAATTGCGACCAGATCATCGGCTCATAGCCGTTGGTGGTGTTGACGTTGGCCGCGGCGTCATAGCTGTTGGCGATCAGGAAATCCCAGAATTTCTGCGGCCGCGCGATCGCGAACTGGGCCGTGATCCACGCGTCAAAGCTGGAGGAGGCAAGCCCGGTGACGTCGCTTTTGGCGTAGCCGATCGCGGCTTGCGACAGGAAGCGCGACGACTGGGTCTGGGTAACCGCAACGGGGGTGGGCGTGGGCGTCGGGGTTGGCGTGCCGCCCGCCGTCGGCCCGGTCGACCCACCGCTGCCGCCCGAACAGGCGGCCAGCGTCAACAGGCTCCCGCCGGCGAGCAGGGTCGCGGTTTTGGAGGGCGACGGCGCCGTCTCGGGCACGTGATCGTCCGCAGCGTCCCGGGCGATGCCAGCCTCGCGCGTTTCCTCTACCAACCGGCTTGCCATCCCCTGCACCCCTCCCGATACCAGGCCCATCCCGGCCGCCACTCTGCCGCTCGCTCATGACTGGACGATGAAACGCCAGCCTTAACGCGCGCTTTGCCCCGAATAACGGCCGGGGCGGGCATTTCCCTTTGCGCTTGCCAACCCCTACCCCCGCGTCACCATCACCCGCCCGACGCGCCGTTCGCCATTGCGCCGCTCCAATTGCACGATCACGTCGATCACGCCGCGCGCGTAATCGACAATGTCCTCGCGCCGCAACTGCGTGCCCGATTGCAGCACGATCAGCGCCAGCTGCTCAAGCGCGCCCTCCGGGCTGTCGGCGTGGATGGTCGAGAGCGATCCCGGATGGCCGGTATTGACCGCGCGCAGAAACGTATAGGCCTCCCGCCCGCGCAGCTCGCCCAGGATGATGCGATCGGGCCGCATGCGCAGCGCCGCCTGCAGCAAATCCTCCGCCGTCACCAATGCCTCCCCCTGCTCGCCCTTGGTGGCGATGAGCGGGGCGACATTGGCATGGGCGATGCTGAGTTCGGCGGTGTCCTCGATCAGCACCAGCCGCTCCTGCGGCGGGATTTCCTTGATCAGCGCGTTCAGGAACGTCGTCTTGCCCGTCGCGGTGCCGCCCGAGATCAGGATGTTGCGTCGATCGCGCACCAGCCCGGCCAGGAACTGCGCGACCGCGACGGGGCTATCATCCGTCGGCAAGGCAATGGGCGGTTGCGGCGCCGGGCCGATATTCACCCGCGTCGCGCCGAACGCGCCGCCACTCACATAATCGCCCAGCCGCAAATCGGGCATGACGTGCTTGCGGATCGCCATCGCCATCGCGCCCCGTGTCGCGGGCGGGGCGACGATCTGCACCCGCGCGCCATCGGGCAAGGTCGCGGCGAGCAACGGATGCTCGCGGCTGATGCCCTGGTGGTTAAGGCTGGCAATCTGCCGCGCCAGATGGTGCAGCCGCGCCACATCCAGCGCCGGATCGTCGATCCGCTCCATCGTGCCGCCCAGCGTCTCAACCCAGATTTCGCCGGGCTGGTTGATCAGAATGTCGGTCACGTCGGCGCGCGCCAATATCGGGAGCAGCGGGGCGAGATAGACGTCGAGATAGGACAATGGCGCGTTGGCGGGCAGGGGCTTGGCGCGGCTCATTTGATCGCCGGCGTGCCTGCGAAATCAAGGTCGCGCGCCACCAGGATCGCCACTTGCGTGCCTTCGCGCACCTTCACCGTCGGCGGGCGGTTGACGTTGGGAATGAGTTGCTGGCCAAGCTGCGTCGCCTGGGCGGGCAGCCCCAGATAGATTGAGCTGTTGCCGTTATTGGGCGCCTGGCTCGCGACATTGACGCCGATCGCCAGCGCCGATTGCAGCGCGGCACTGGCGAAGCGTTCAAGGAAATGCGTGTTGACCGATCCCGCCACGCCCGCCCCGCCCAACGGATCAGTCGCGGGCGAACCGATGCGGATGGCGACACCATCGGGCCGGATCAACCGCGTCCAGGTGACGAGCACCCGGCGCAGGCCCGGCGCATTGGTCGCCCGGAATTCGCCGATCAACCGGCTGCCGCGCGGGATCAGCACCCGGCTGCCGTCAAAGCCCTTGGCATCATGCGACACGATCGCGCGCGCCAGGCCGGGACGATCCGAATTGAGCGGCGTTTCCAGCACGGCATCGATGATCGCGCCTTGCGGAATGATCGAGGCACGCCCCTTGATGATGGTGGCACGCACGGCCTCGTCATTGTCGGCATTGGCCGCGCCATTGGCAGCGGGGGGCGGCGCGGCAGGTCCGCCAGTGCCATTAATGGGTGCCCCCTGCCCGCTGGTCAGATCGACGATCAGCGATCCGCTGGGCGGCGCGGCGGGCGTCGGGCGGGGCGGGGCAACCGGGGCAGGCGGCAAGGCGGGCGGCGTCACGGGCTGGGCAACGAAGACCGGGGCGGGCCGGGGGGGGGTGGGCGCCGGCGGTGGTGCGGGCGCCGGAACCTCACGCGTGATGACAACCGGTGGCGGCGGCGGCGGCAGGATCAGCGGCGGCGGCGCGGGCGGCAGCTTGGCGATCTTGCTTGCCCCCTCGCCATCGGCGCCCTTGATCTGCGCCAACCGCTGGTTGTTGAGATACAGGAACAGCCCCAGCGTCAACATGACGCCCAGCGCAATGACCAGCGGCAGCGGCACGGCGTCGCGCGGCGTCGCGATTGAGGGGCGCAGATCCCGCGATATGGACCCGCGCGGATCGGGTGAGGAAGCGGGCGCCAGGCTCATTTCCTGTGCCCGTCGGTCAGCCGCGTCGCGCTTGCGCGGTCATGCCCCAGCACGAAGACCAGGCGGCTGTGCACGCTGTCGATCACATAAGTGCCGTCGCGCATCAGCCCGTTGACCAGCCGCATGCCGCGCTTGCCCTCATCGCTATAAACGGCGGGCATGGTGCGGTCGCTCGGCCACTGGATGGAGGTGGCCGTGCCGTCATCGCTGATCGCGCTTGGCCACAGCTCGGCAGCGCCGTTTAGCCGGTAACGCCCGGCGGGCTTGGCCGCGGTAACGGTCTCGGTCGCGGGCGCAGGATAAATGAAGCGCACCAGATAGGGCGAGGTGCCATAGCGCCCGCCACCGCCGTAGAGCGCGAAATTATAGACGTGCTGGTCGGTAATGACCGTCATGTTGGTCGTGTTGGCGCCGCCGCCGGGCTTGACCACCAACGTATCAGCGCGGTGGTCAACCTGCACCGACCAGCTGGCGGGATCGCCCAGCGTAATGGTTTCGATGCGTTCATCGGGCGAGAAGCTGAGCGTCGTGGCGATGTCGGGACCGATATGGAGCGCAACGACTTCCTGCGGATCATACATCACCGTCTGGATGCGCGGATCGCGGGGGCCGGGCTGCGGCGTTATCTCAGCGGCAAGCGGCGCGGTGAGCATGAACAGGGCCAGGGACAGGCACCGGCCTGCTCGCATGAGCCGCTCTCCTGCCGGGGAAGCGGTTGGGGTGGGGGATTGTGCGGCGCTGACTGCGCCGCTCCACCCGCCCCAACCCCTCATCAAAGGGTGGCGCTTGCGCGGTTCCAACCGGGACAATGCCCTCCCCATCACGGCGTCCCTGCGGGTCGTGGCACGGGCGTCGGCGCCGGGCGCGGCCCGATCAGCGTACTGCCCAAGGGGGCATTGGGCGCGGTTACCGGCACCGTTCCCGGCGCGACCGTCACCGGCGCCGCCGACGTCACCACCGGCGCCGTCGCCACCGGCGCGGGCGGTGCTTCCTGATCGCGACGATAATC
Source organism: Sphingomonas sp. (assembly GCA_051646545.1). GTDB lineage: Bacteria > Pseudomonadota > Alphaproteobacteria > Sphingomonadales > Sphingomonadaceae > Sphingomonas. The sequence continues at coordinate 1,945 of JBOFDB010000621.1, read as the reverse complement.
GGTCACCTGAAAGCCGAGCGGATTGTCGAGCCGATCGTCAACCGACATGGGTTCGCCGGTGAAGCGAAAGCGCAGCTGCGCCACCCAATAATTGCGCACCGGCGCCGCCGAAGGATTGTCGCGCCGCTCGGTCACGAAGCGTACATCGGCGCTCTGCGCGCCGTTGACCGATACGCTTTCCACCGTCGTCGTCACCAGCGCGGCGCGGGGATAGAGGTTGAGCGGGCTTTGCGGATTGCTCGTCGGCATCAGCGCCAGATAGACCGCCCGCGCCTCCCCCGCCGACCAGAGCGATACCTTCCGATATTGTTCGGCCGTGGTCGAAAGGTCGAACGTCTCGCGCGCGATGACATATTGCGCGAGCATCGATTGCAGCAGCGCCGATTGCGGCTTGATGAGCTGCGGATGCGTGCCGTCGATCGTCTGGGTATAGCCCGTCGTCCGATCGACCAGCACCGTATAGGGCACCACGGTCTTGAGCGGGGCGAGGCTGATGATCGCCAGCGCCTCCAGCGCGGCAACGGTGGTGGCGACGCCGGCCACGATCCACGCCGTCCGGCGCGAACGGGCATTGGCGGCCTCGGCATCCTGCGCCCAGCTTGCCATCTGGGCATGATAGGCGGCGCGATCGATTTTGGGGGGCTTGTTCATCGGGTGGCGTCCCTTCTCGCCCCCGCGCCCGAAGCGCGCGGGCTCTGACGGCGGCCGGTCTGGCCCAGCGGCAGTGCCGTCGGTGCGGCGCTTTCCACGTCGAGGCGCTGGGTGGTGGCAGTGGGGCGATCAATCACGGCGATGGTCGGCGCCGCCACGGCGCGGTCGCGGCGGTCCATCGCCACCATCGCATCGGCAATGCGTTGCGGGCGGCTGCGGTCGGCAGTGGTGTCGGCGTCGCCGGCATAGCCGAGCAAGGGCACCGGGTTCGCCGCGAGCGCGCCGATCCGTGCCCCCGCCGATTGAGCGGCGTCGTGCCAGCGCCCCCAATCGAAGCGAAAGCCCAGCCCCACTGCCGCGACCGCGACCAGCGCCGCCAGCATCGCCAACGCAAACAGGCTGGCGGTCGCCAGAATTTCGATCGGCAGCACCCCCACCGGCGCCCCGGCATCGACCAGGTCGCGCAGCGCCAGCACTTGCGGCACCAAGATCGACAGCTCCATCGCCACCACCACCGGCGCCACCGCGCCGCCAATCGCCGCGCCGACCAGCACCCGCACCCAGCCGACGAACAACCCCAAAGTCTGATCGAACAACAGCATCGCGATAAAGCCCGGCCCCAAGGCCAGCAACAGCCCCGTCACCAGCCGCGTCGACACCAGCCCGGCCAGCGTGCTGGTGACGAGCAATCCCGCCGCCGAGGCAACCGGCTGGCGCGCGTCGATCGGCAGATCATGCGGGGTGGGCTGTTGCTGGCTGATCGGCACCGGCTGGCCAGGCGCGGCGGTGGGGGAGGCCGCCGGATTGGGCGTCGCGATAACGCCGCGCGGCGGATTGAGCAGATCGGCGATCGCCGCCGACACGCCATCGACGCGATTGGCGATATCGCCCACGCCAAAGGCGGTTCCATCTGCGGGCGTCAGCAGCGCCGAGGCAAGCTGCCCCGGCCCCGCAGTGGCCGCGTCATAGACCACCGCACGATAGGCGATCCATTGCGTCGCAAAGGTCAGGACAATGCCGAGCCGCAACGCCGCCATCGCGCCGTCGCGCGCATCAAACCGCCCGCCCAACAGCAAGCGATAGCCAATCAGCGCGACGAAAATCGTCAGCAGGCCCGTCAACGCGGTGCCAAAGCCGCTGCCCGGCCCCAGCGCGTGAAAGCCGCTTTCGCTGATGCCGCCCACCTGGCAATCGACCCAGGCCAGCACCGAGGCGGTGTAGGGCGCGGCGGGATCAAAGGCGGGGCAGCCGGCCATCATGCCACCTTGAGCAATTCGGGCAGCCACGCCGCAGG
>JBOFDB010000544.1:0-2737 GCA_051646545.1 Sphingomonas sp. | reverse complement strand
GGTGGGGGGAGGAGACTCCTCAAAGCGGTAAGTATCCGCCCCCTCCGTCACCTGCGGTGACACCTCCCCCTGGCGGGGGAGGATTTTTCGCCTAAGCCGCGAATGCAGCCGGTTCGAGCGCATAGAGCAGTTCCGCCGGTGCCATGGCCGCCGCTTTCAGCCCCATCGCCTCGGGCACGATCTGCTCGACATAGAAGCGCGCGGTTGCCGCCTTCATCTTGAGGAAGTCGGGATCGCCCTCGGCCACCGCCGCCGCACGGCCCATCCGCTCCATCAGCCAGCCACACGTCGCGACCGACAGCATGGTGAGGAACGGATAGCTCGCCGCCAGCCGATCATCGACCTCGACCGTCAGCAGCCGCCGCGCGACTGCCTCGCACGCATCGACCAGCGCGATCAGCCCCGCGTCCTGCGCGTCGCCGCGCATCTCGGCCAAATGGCGCAGCACGACGCCGCCATTGTCCATGCTCAATTTGCGCCCGACCAGATCGGCGGCCTGAATGCCATTGGTGCCTTCATAGATCGGCGTGATGCGCGCATCGCGGAAGAACTGGGCGACGCCGGTTTCCTCGATATAGCCCATGCCGCCATGCACCTGCACCGCCAGGCTGGCGACTTCATTGCCAAGATCGGTGCCATGCGCCTTGGCGAGCGGGGTGAACAGGTCGAGCCGTTGTTGCGCGCCTTCGATGCCGAGCGCCGCGCGATCAACTTCGCCCGCCGCCAGATAGACGAGCCCGCGCGCGGCTTGCGTCTGCGCTTTCATTCGCATCAGCATGCGGCGGACATCGGGATGCTCGATAATCGCAACCGGCTCGCGCCCCGGCCCGCCCGCGCGCGCCGACTGAATGCGGTCGCGGGCATAAGCAACCGCTATCTGCGTCGCGGCTTCGGCAATCTGCACGCCCTGCAGGCCGACATTGAGGCGGGCGTTGTTCATCATCGTGAACATGGCGCGCATGCCGCCCAGCTCAGGCCCGATCAGCTCGCCAACGCAGTCGCCCTTGTCGCCGAATGACAGAACGCAGGTGGGCGAGGCGTGCAGGCCCATTTTGTGCTCGATCGAAACGACACGAACGTCGTTGAACGCGCCCGGCCTGCCCTCCTCATCCAGCCGATATTTGGGGACGAGGAACAAGGACAGGCCCCTGGTTCCCGGCGGCGCATCGGGGGTGCGGGCAAGGACCAAGTGGACGATGTTCTCCGCCATGTCGTGGTCGCCGAACGAGATGTAGATTTTCTGGCCGGTGATCGACCATTTGCCGTCAGCGCGAGGAGTCGCCTTGGCGCGCACCGCGCCCACGTCAGAGCCTGCCTGCGGCTCGGTCAGGTTCATCGTGCCGGTCCACGCGCCGGTAGCGAGATGCGGCAGATAGAGCGCCTGCTGCTCCGGCGAGCCATGATGGCCCAGTGCCTCAATCGCGCCGACCGTCAGCGTCGGGCAGAGCGCAAAGCCCATATTGGCGCCGCCCAGCGTATCGAGCACCGCCGTCTGGATCGCAAAGGGCATGCCCTGCCCGCCAAATGCCTCGGGCACGCCAATCGTCCCCCAGCCGCCCTCGACATAGGCGCGATAGGCCTGGGCGAAGCCCGCAGGCATGACGACGCCATTTTCGGTCCATTTCGCGCCAACCGTGTCGCCCGCGCGGCGCAGCGGCGCCCATTCGCCCGCCGCAAACGCGCCGACGCCTTCCAGCACCGCGTCGACCACGTCGCCGCTGGCATTGGCAAAGCGCTCGGTCGCGGCAAGTTCATCCACCCGCACGATATGGTCGAGCACGAAGCGTTGGTCGGCAACGGCAGCGGTAAACACGAAGCGATCCTCTCTTGTCCCAAGAACGGGCGCGCTATAGCGCCGCGCGATGATGACGCCAAATTCCGAGGTTCATACCGAAGTTGTTGCTTACGGTCGCGCTGCTATCGCTCGGGCGGCGAAGGAGATTCGGGCGGGCGGCATGGTCGCGGTGCCGACCGAAACCGTCTATGGCCTCGCCGCCGATGCAACCGATGGCGCCGCGGTCGCGCGCATCTATGCCGCCAAGGGACGGCCGAGCTTCAACCCGCTGATCGTCCATGTTCCCGACATTGCCGCCGCCCGCGCCATCGCCGCGTTCGATGCGCGGGCAGACCGGCTGGCCGAGGCGTTCTGGCCCGGTCCGCTGACGTTGGTGCTGCCCATGCGATCAAGCGCGCCAATCGCCTCGCTGGTGACGGCGGGGCTGGAGACGGTGGCGATCCGGGTGCCGCAGCACCGGGCGATGCGCGCGTTGCTGAAAGCGTGCCAGCGTCCCCTTGCCGCGCCATCCGCCAATATCTCAGGCTCGGTCAGCCCGACGCGTGCCGGGCATGTCGTGCAGAGCCTGGGCGGGCGCATTCCGCTGGTGATTGACGATGGCCCGACGACACGCGGCATCGAGTCGACCATCGTGCGTGAGGCATTTGGCATGACGCGCATCCTGCGCCACGGGCCGATCACCACCGATCAGGTGCTGCGCGCACTCGCCGATCCGCTGGGCAAGGTCGACCGGTTTGATCTGGGCGACGACGCGCCCGACACGATCGAGGCGCCGGGGCAGATATTGACGCATTATGCGCCGCGAAAGCCGCTGCGCATCGGCGCGCCGCGCCCGGCCGCGGATGAGTGGATGATCGGCTTTGGCCCGACGCCGGGCGATGACACGCTGTCGGCCTCGGGCGATCTGGAGGAGGCGGCCGCGCGCCTGTTCGACGCGCTCCA
>JBOFDB010000217.1:0-4711 GCA_051646545.1 Sphingomonas sp. | reverse complement strand
GTTCCGAAACAGCTTGTGGGGTCCGCCCCGCAATCGCCCCCGCTCACCATGCGCATCGCGCGCTTCCATCGCGGCTGCGGCTGCTGCTGCCCGGTCAGCGTCTTCAAACGGAAATCGAAATGGGTATCGACAAACGCCTTGGACAGATAGGGCGCGGCGGAATCTGCGACGCGAAACGCCATCCATGCCTTCAACGTTTCGACCGGCGTTGCGGCATAGACCGCCGCGATTTTGGGGAAGGCGGTCTTCTCCGCGACGACCAGCACCGGTCGTGCGCCCAGCCCGGCCTGGTCGAGGAATGCTGCCCAGTCAAAACCCGGCGCCAGGCCGGCAAGCTCGCGGGGTGCCAGCGGATTGTACAGCTTGGTGATGTCGCGTTGTTCGACCTTGGTCCAGCTCGCCTCGGCGATGTGCGTTTCGAATGTCACGATCGCGGTGGCGGCGGCCTCGGCGTCGGGCCAGCCGATGAGCGTGAGAAGGCGCGCCGCATAGGCGCGATAGGCCTGTTTTTGCGGCGCGAGCGCGGGGGTGAGATAATAATCGCGGTCGGGCAGGCCCAGCCCCGCCTGCCCCAGATAGATTGCATAGCGATCGGGCGCTTTCAAATCGACGTCGCTCGCGATGCTGAACAGCGACGGGTAGAGCCCGGACGTGCCTTGCCCCATCAACCGCGCCAGTGCGGCGCGGTCGGCTGCGGCACCAATCGCGTCCATTTCGGGCTTTAGCGGCGCCGCGCCCAGCCGCTCGGCCAGCGCCTCGTCGAGCGCGGCCGCATAGAATGCGCCGACCTTGTCGCGCGTCGTCGTCGCTTCGGGCGCCGCAGTCTTGGCGGCGTCGTCCAGCAGGGTATGAAGATTGGCCTCCATCCGATCGGTCATCTCGTACCGACGGCTGACCGTGGTGCGATCGGCCGGAATTACCGCGCGTTTCAGGTAAGCGCCGTTGGCATAATCGAAGAAATCGTCCCCCGGCCGAACGCCGACATCCCTTGCGGTCAGGTCGAGGCCAAAGGGCGGATAGATCGGCGCACCCGGTGCGGCGCCGATCAGCGGGACGGCACACAGCGCCAGGAGAGCGCGCCCGCGCCATGCGCCCGACCCGCGTTTCGTGAAAATTGCCGCCATCGCCCTCGCTCCCTGCCTGCTTATCTTCGACCGACACCAGTCTGCGAAAGGATCGGCGCGCTGGCAATGAGTCGTTTTCGGGCGGCTATTCCTCCGCGATCAGCCGTGTCGCCTGCGCCCTTGCCTCGTCGGTCACGACCGCGCCCGAGAGCATCCGGGCGATTTCCTCGCGGCGTTCGCTGGCGCTGAGGGCGCGGACGCCGGTGCGGGTGACGGTGCCGTCATGGCTTTTGGCGATGAAATAATGGTGCGCTCCGCGCGCGGCGACTTGCGGGCTGTGCGTGACGACCAGAAGCTGCGTCGTCTCGGCAAGCCGCGCCAGCCGCTCGCCAATCGCGCTTGCCACCGCGCCGCCGACGCCGCGATCAATCTCGTCGAAAATCATCGTGCCCGCGCTGCCCTGTTCGGCAAGCGCGACCTTAAGCGCCAGGATGAAGCGGGAGAGTTCGCCCCCGCTCGCGATCTTGATCAGCGGGGCAAAGGGCGCACCGGGATTGGTCGAGATTTCGAACTCGACCCGGTCCTTGCCCGCCGCCGACCATTGCCCCTCGGCCAGCGGCGCGACGATGGTGCGAAAGCGCGCGGCATCGAGCTTCAGCGGCGCCAGTTCCGCCTTGACGGCGGCATCCAGTCGGCTGGCGGCAGCGGCACGCGCGGCGGACAGCGCATCGGCGGCGGTGTGATAGGCGGCGCGCGCGGCGGCCGCTGCGGTCTCGAGCTGCGCGATCCCTTCTTCGCCCGACGCCAGCTGGGTGAGCCGCGCCGCAAGGTCTTCGGCCAGCATCGGCAGATCGTCGGGCTGGACGCGGTGCTTGCGGGCAACCGCGCGCAGCTCAAACAGCCGCGCCTCATCGGCTTCCAGCCGGGCAGGGTCGAACGCCAGCGCTTCGGCTGCCTCTTCAAGCTTGTCCTGCGCGGCGCTGCCCTCAATGATCGCGCGGTCGAGCGCGGCGAGCGCCTCGGCCAGCGTCGCATGGTCGCCGCTCAGCCGATCAAGGATGCGCGCGGCCTGGCGCAGGCGCGACAAGCCTCCCTCCGATCCGTCGAGCAGGTCGGCCGCCGCCGCCAGGTCGCCCGCGATTTTCTCGCCGCGTTGCATCGCCGCCCGGCGACCCGCCAGTTCGTCTTCCTCGCCCGGCTCGGGGGCCAGCGCCTGCAACTCGGCAACGGCATGTTCCAGCCAGTCGCGATCGGCCGCTGCGCTTGCCAGTGTCTGGCGCGCCTCGGCCAGCGTCGCTTCCGCCGCGCGCCACGCCTGCCACGCCGCACTGGTGCCGGCGCTGTCGAGCCCGCCAAAGGCATCGAGCAGCGCGCGGTGACCGGCGGGGGCGAGCAGGCCACGATCATCATGCTGGCCGTGAATTTCGACCAGCGTGCCCCCCAGTTCGCGCAACAGTGCGGCAGAGACGGGCTGGTCATTGACGAATGCCCGGCTGCCGCCATCCGCCTTCACTGTGCGGCGGATGATGAGCGGCTCGCCCGGATCGGCATCGATACCGCTATCGGCGAGCAGCGCGGTGGCGCGATCGGCGGCGTCAAAGCTGGCGGTTACGCTGGCCTGCGCCGCCCCATGGCGCACCAGCCCCGAATCGCCGCGCGCGCCAAGCGCCAGCCCCAGCGCATCGAGCAGAATCGATTTGCCCGCGCCCGTCTCGCCGGTCAGCACCCCCAGCCCAGCGGCAAAATCAAGGTCGAGCGCCTCGATCAGCACCACATCGCGGATGGAAAGTCGCGTCAGCATTGGTGCGGTGCGGCAGCCATGCCCCCGCGATCAGGCGCCGGGCGCTGGCGTGGTGCCCTTCGCCTTTTCCCGGATCAACTTATAGGCATGGGCATACCAGTCGGTGCCCGGGTAATTGGCGCTCAGGATGGCGGCGGACTTGCGCGCCTCATCCGGCACCCCAAGCGCGATATAGGTTTCGGTCAGCCGCATCAGCGCCTCGGGGACGTGCGATGTGGTTTGATATTCCTCGATCACCCGGCGGAAGCGCAGCGAGGCGGCAAGCCATTCGCGACGGCGCTCATAGAAACGGCCAATCTCCATTTCCTTGCCGGCCAGGTGATCGCGCACCAGGTCGACCTTCAGCCGCGCATCGGCGGCGTAGCGCGAATTGGGATAGCGGCGCGTGAGCTCACCCAGCGCGTCGAGCGCCTGTTTGGTGATCTTCTGGTCGCGCGTCACATCCGAAATCTGTTCGTAATAGCCAAGCGCGATCAGATAATAGGCATAGGGCGCGTCGCGATTGCCGGGATGAACCGACAGGAAGCGTTGGGCGCTGTCGATCGATTTCTGGTAATCGGCATCGAGATAATAAGCGAAAGCCCCCATCAGCTGCGCGCGCCGTGCCCAGACCGAATAGGGGTGCTGACGCTCGACTTCGTCGAACAGCGCGGCGGCGAGCTTATAATCATGCTGGTCGAGCTTTTGCTTCGCCGCCGAATAGAGCGTGCCGACGTCGCGCGCGACATAGGGCAAGTCGCCCTTGCTGCGCTTGCCCGCGCAGCCGGCGATGGAAAAGGCACTGACCGCCATGAACGCGATCACGATCGAACGGGAGAGAGTAGAGCGCATCGCCTGCCTCCTTAGCTTAGGAGCGCGCGGCCGAACAATCGTTTTCGCATGGCGCTGTGCTCGGTCTTCCCTCGCCCCTTAAAAAGGGGGATTGCGCCCACTGGTCTTTGCACGGGGAACGGCTTACCCGGCCCCCTTGCAAGCAGCCCTCTACCCGGTGGGGAGGAAGGAGGCGGCTTCGTCGCTGCGCCGGAACTAGTCCGGCGTGGCGAGCATTTCTGTTGAGCGGTATCGATTGCCGCAAGGGGGAGTATCGCGTGACGGCCGTTCTGCTCGAAACCAAGCGTGTTGCCAAACCCTGGGGGCGGCGCAGCCTGTGGCCGGGATTTGCCGACCCGCGTGCCGATGAGGAGCCGATCGGCGAAATCTGGTTTCCCGCCCCCGATGGGGCGGATGCGCCGTTGCTGATCAAATATCTGTTCACGAGCGAGCGGCTGTCGGTGCAGGTCCATCCCGACGATGCGCAGGCGCAGGCGGCGGGCCATCCGCGCGGCAAGGATGAAGCGTGGGTCATCCTGGCGGCAGAGCCTGAGTCGACCATCGCGCTCGGCACGCTTGCGCCGCTCTCGGCCGATCAGCTTCGCGCCGCCGCGCTTGACGGCAGCATTGAGGGGTTGCTCGACTGGAAGCCGGTCAAGGCCGGCGACGTCATCTATTCGCCCGCGCGCACCGTGCACGCCATTGGCGCCGGGATCACGCTGGTCGAGGTGCAGCAGAATGTCGACCTGACCTATCGCCTCTATGATTATGGCCGCCCGCGCGCGCTGCACCTCGATGAAGGCGTTGCGGTATCCAACGCGCGACCTTTTACCGTGCCGCCGGTGCTGGGCGCGGTCGCGCCGGGGCGGGTGGTGCTGGTCGATGGCCCCAAATTCGTGCTGGAACGCTGGGCCGGTGGGCAACACATGCTGGCCCTGCCCGCCGATACGCCCGGCTGGCTCGCGCCGCTGGCGGGGGAGGGGACAGTGGATGGTGTCGCCTGGCGCGCGGGGGATTGCGTGATGCTGACCGGTGC
>JBOFDB010000198.1:0-1109 GCA_051646545.1 Sphingomonas sp. | reverse complement strand
GCCGTAGACGATGCGGGTCAGCGACGACAGGTCATGGCTGCCGAGCGCCGGATGGTCGACCAGCATCTGGATCATGGTGGGCACCAGCAGCACCTCGGTCACCTTGTTGCGCTGGACCGCGGCCATGACCGCCTCGGGGCTGAATGCCTTGATGATGACATTGGAGCCGCCGCTGAGCAGCAGGGCAAACATCGCCGCGCCGTTGGCGAGATGGAACATCGGCGCCGCGTGCATATAGATGGCGGTTGCCGGAAAGAGCCCTTCGGCGAGCGCGTTCAGCGCATTGGCCATCAGGTTGTCGTGGCTGAGCATCACGCCCTTGGAGCGGCCGGTGGTGCCGCCGGTATAAAAGATGCCGGCGAGATCCTCGCGCTTTGCCATGGCATCCGGGATCGGCTGGCTCCTGGCGATCATTTCCTCGTAATGGGTCATACCGGCCGGCGCCGCGTCGTCATCGGCATAGACGAGGCTGAGGCCGCCGATGGCCTTCGCCAGGGCCTCGCCGACCGGCGCGAACATCTTGTCGACGATGAGCACCTTGGCGCGGCAATCCTTCAGCGCATCCTCGTTTTCCAAAGGCGACCAGCGGATATTGAGCGGCACGACGACCGCGCCGGCCCAGGCGGTGGCGAGATAGGCTTCGAGGTAGCGGTCGGAATTCAAGGACAGGATGGCAACCCGCTCGCCCGGTGCGATGCCGAGCGAGGCGAAGCCGCCGGCGAGCCGCGGCACGCGCTCGCCGAGCTCGCGCCAGGTCCGGTGGCGGTCGCCATAGACGGTTGCTATGCCGCCGGCATTGACCTGCAGCGCGCGCTTGAAGCCGTGCGTGATGTTCATGGTCGTTCTCCCTGGATGGTGTGCCGGCGGGCCTCTGTCGGGCCCTGGATATCGGCTGGGCTGCTATCGGGTCGTGAGCCCCTGGGTCAGCCTGACGGCAAATTCGTCGGCGATGGTGGCGGCCGTCAATTCGCCGTCCGGCCGATACCAATGGCCGATCCAGTTGAGCGCGCCGGTGATCGTGAGCGTCGCGAGCTTGGGGTCGCAGGGTACGATCGAGCCGTCGGCGATGCCGCGTGCGACATAGGTGCGGAAGGCCATGTCGTAGGTGC
>JBOFDB010000307.1:0-6704 GCA_051646545.1 Sphingomonas sp. | reverse complement strand
AGCGAGCTTGCCGACACGCCCGATCGTCGCGGCGCCGATCTGGTTGCCGATTTCGATGGCGAAGTGCCGCCAGTGATTGGCGACCGTGCGCAATTGAGCCAGGTGCTCCACAACATCATCGGCAACGCCATGAAATATGGCCGCGAGGGCACGCCGATCATCACGCGCTTGTGGAAGGACCAGACGGGCATGGTCCGCCTGTCGATCACCGACGAAGGCGAAGGCATTCCGCCCGAACATCTGCCGCGGCTGACCGAGCGTTTCTATCGCGTCGATTCGGGGCGCAGCCGCGCCTTGGGCGGCACCGGGCTGGGCCTTGCCATCGTCAAGCATATCGTCGAACGCCATCGCGGACGGCTCGATATCGCGAGCACGGTCGGCAAGGGGACGGTCGTATCAGTGCTGTTGCCCCCGGCGCCGCCTGCCACGAGCGCGGCAACCGCTCCACAGCCTTCAGGGGCGCTGTCATCAAAAGGTAACGCTACAGTCACAAGGGCCGGTTGATCGGGGTGGTAGCGCAGCGCTGGCCCCAACGGGGATGGGGCATCCATAAAAGGAGGGTTCACATGCGGTGTGCGGCAATGGCGTTGATAGCGTCCGCCCTCGTCCTGACGGGTTGCCAGGACCAGTTCAGTGCGAGTGGTGGCGGCTCGCGCGACCAGATCAAGATCGTCGGTTCGTCGACTGTTTATCCATTCACCACGCTCGTGGCCGAACGTTTCGTCAACAAGAACCCCGGCATGAAGGCGCCGGTGGTTGAGGAAACCGGCACCGGCGGCGGCATGAAGCTGTTCTGCGGCGGCATTGGCGCGCAATTCCCCGATATCGAGGATGCGTCGCGCCGGATGACGGCATCCGAATATAAGGACTGCGCCGCGCATGGCGTGACGAGCATCATCGAAGCGCAAATCGGCGTTGACGGTATCGCGTTTGCGCAGGCCAAATCCGGCCCCAGCTTCGCGCTGACACCGGCCGATCTCTACCTCGCGCTCGCGGCTTTCCCCAAGGGTAAGCCGAACACCGCAAAGACGTGGAAAGACGTCAATCCCGCGCTGCCGGCGCTGCCGATTCAGGTCTATGGTCCGCCATCGACCAGCGGCACCCGCGACGCGCTTGCCGAGCTGATTCTCGCGCGCGGCTGCGCGGCCGTCTATCCCGACAGCCTGACGATGGCCAAGAAGAAGCCCGACGACTATAAAAAGGATTGTCTGCAAATCCGCGGCGATGGGCCGTACATTGACGCCGGTGAGAACGACAACCTCATCGTCCAGAAATTGCAGGCCAATCCCAATGCGATCGGCATTTTCGGCTATAGCTATCTCGACGAAAACAAGGGCACGCTGAACGGCCTGACGATCAGCGGCGTTGCGCCGACCTATGAAACCATTTCAAGCGGCCTTTATCCGGGCGCGCGACCGCTCTACCTCTATGTCAAGTCGGCGCATATGGGCGCGGTGCCGGGGATGAAGCAGTTCCTCAACGAATATATCGCTGCCTGGGGCGCCGATGGTCCGCTGGTGAAGCACGGCCTGATCGCCGCGCCAAAGAATGTGCTCGACAAATCGGCGAGCATCTTGACCTATGGTACAACGATGGACCCCAGCCAGCTTAACTAATTGATCGTACTTGGGCGGCAGGGGCGCGTGTGGCCCTTGCCGCCGATTATATGTGACCCGGTTGAAAGTACCCTAACCCCTTGTCGATTTTTGTTCTTCTGTTCGTGGTCGTCGGGCTTGGCCTTATCGGCTGGCTGACCGGCCGGGTTCGGGCGGTGAGCTTTCGGCGTGGCGCAACCCGGCGCTACACCGCGTTGCCCGGGCAATATGGCGCCTATGTCGCATTGGCGACGGTGGCGCCGGCTATCGCATTCCTGCTGATCTGGTCGCTGATCGAGCCCAGCCTGGTCGCGCATCAACTGCTCGCTGATCCGGCTGCGGCGCAATTGCCGCCGCCAGGCTTTGAACGCGGCGCGATTTTGAGCCAGGCGCGGTCCATTGCCGAAGGCGCCAGCGCGGACGGGTTCAATCCGCTCGCCGCCACGCTGGCACCCGCTTATTCGGCCGCGCGCGCGCGCTATGACGGGATTGGCGGGGTGATCGCGCTGCTGCTCGCCATCGCTGGCGGTGTGGTCGGCTATTTGAACGTCCGGCCCGATTTTCGGGTGCGCACCCGCAATGAACGCGCAATCATGCTGCTGCTGCTGGCCGCATCGTTGATCGCGATCGTGACGACGATTGGCATCGTTGCGTCGCTGCTGTTCGAATCGATCCGCTTCTTCAGCATCGTTCCCGCCTGGCAATTCCTGTTGGGCACGCATTGGAGCCCGCAGGTCATTGACGCGCGGGATCCCGGCGCGTCGCTGGGGGCGGTGCCGCTATTCTGGGGCACTTTCTTCATCGGCGCGGTCATCGCGATGGTGGTGGCGATCCCGTTCGGCCTGATGAGCGCGATCTACCTGACGCAATATGCCGAAGCGCGGGTGCGGCGCTGGATGAAGCCCGTGCTCGAGATTCTGGCGGGCGTGCCGACCGTGGTCTATGGCTATTTCGCCGCGCTGACGGTGGCGCCGGCCGTGCGGCATCTGGGCGTGGCGCTGGGCATCACCTATGCCAGCTCCGAAAGCGCGCTCGCCGCCGGGCTGGTGATGGGCGTGATGATCATCCCGTTCGTGTCGTCGATGGCGGATGATTCGCTCGCCGCCGTCCCCTCCTCGATGCGCGACGGATCGCTGGCGATGGGCGCGACGACATCAGAAACGATCAGCCGGGTGCTGCTGCCTGCGGCGCTGCCCGGGGTGGTGGGGGGCGTTTTACTGGCGATCAGCCGCGCGATCGGTGAAACGATGATCGTGGTGATGGCGGCCTCCGGCGTCGCGTCGATCACGCTCAACCCCTTTGCCGGGGCCACGACCGTCACCAAACAGATTGTCGACCTGCTGACCGGCGAAGCGGCGTTTGACAGCGCCAAGACGCTCGCCGCCTTCGCGCTGGGATTGACGTTGTTTGTCGTCACGCTGTTCCTCAACATCATCGCGCTTACGGTCGTGCGGCGCTATCGGGAAGCTTATGAATAAGCCCGCGTCTTTGGCCGCAGCCACCGGCGAGCACCTGCCGACCGACTGGCGGGCGCAGCGCATGCAGCGCCGCCTGAAGGCGCGTTATGCGGCGGAGCGGCGGTTCCGGCTGCTGGGGCTCGCTGCGGTGATATTGTCGGCGAGCTTCCTGCTGTTCCTGTTGACGACGATGCTGGGCAACGGCCTGCGCGGCTTTACCCAGACCAAAATCGCGCTGCCCATTGATTTCCATGCGTCCGGCCTTGCGCTGACGCCGGATCGGCTGCGCGGCGAGGGCGCCGATCTGGCGCTGGCCGCCGCCGATTTGCCCGCTGTCGTGGCGCGCGCAGCCGATCACGCCTTTGGCCCCGGCGGCGCCGCGTTGCTGTCTGACGGGGCGTGGGTCCGCGTTCGCGACCGGCTGAAGGCCGATCCGGAAATCGTGACTCACATGGCGGTCATCGACGTTCCAGCGGCAACCGACATCGACGTCGCGGCCAAGGACGAAGGCACGCCCGATGCCGAGGCAAAGGTCGCGCGGCTAACCGCGGCCGGCCAGCTCCATGTCGCGTTCGACTGGGGTTTCCTTACGGGGTCGGACGCAACCGACCCCACCATTGTTGGCATTTGGGGTGCGTTGAAGGGATCGCTGTTCACCATGCTGGTGACGTTGGCGCTGGCCTTTCCGGTCGGCGTGCTCTCTGCGCTCTATCTGGAGGAATATGCGCCGCGTAACCGCTGGACCGATTTGATCGAGGTCTCGATCAACAATCTTGCCGCCGTGCCCTCGATCATTTTCGGCCTGCTGGGCCTGGCTGTGTTCCTCAACGCGTTCCACCTGCCGCGATCGGCATCGCTGGTCGGCGGGTTGACGCTGGCGCTGATGACCATGCCCGTCATCGTCATTGCTGGCAGGAACGCGATCAAGAGCGTGCCCCCGTCGATCCGCGATGCCGCACTCGGCGTTGGGGCAAGCCCGATTCAAGTCGTTTTCCATCACGTGCTGCCGCTGGCGCTGCCGGGCATATTGACCGGCACCATCATCGGCATGGCCCGCGCGCTGGGCGAAACCGCACCGCTGCTGATGATCGGCATGCGCGCGTTCATCCCGACGCCGCCCTCGTCCTTCACCGATCCCGCGACGGTGCTGCCGGTGCAGATTTTTCTGTGGTCCGACCAGATTAGTCGCGGCTTCATCGAAAAGACGAGCGCGGCGATCATCGTATTGCTCGTCTTCCTGCTCGCGATGAACGGGCTGGCAATCTATCTCCGCAATCGTTTCGAGACTCGCTGGTAATGGCTTCTGTTGCTCCCAAATCCGCGCCCAAGATGACGGCGCGTCACGTCAACGTGTTTTACGGCCCCAAACAGGCGATTGACGACGTGTCGATCGACATTGAGGTCGATCATGTCACGGCGTTCATCGGCCCGTCGGGCTGTGGCAAATCGACATTTCTGCGCACCCTCAACCGCATGAATGACACCATCCCCATCGCGCGGGTGGATGGTGATATCCGGCTGGATGGCGAGGATATCTATGCTGCCGACATGGACGTGGTGCAGCTGCGCGCGCGCGTTGGCATGGTGTTCCAGAAACCAAATCCCTTTCCCAAATCCATCTATGAAAATGTCGCCTATGGTCCGCGCATCCACGGGCTTGCCGACACGCGGGCGCGGCTGGACCAGGTCGTTGAGCAGTCGCTCCGCCGGGCGGGCTTGTGGGAAGAAGTGAAGGATCGGCTGACCGACAGCGGCACGGCATTATCGGGCGGCCAGCAACAGCGCCTGTGCATCGCCCGCGCCATTGCGGTCGACCCCGAAGTGATCCTGATGGATGAGCCCTGCTCGGCGCTCGATCCCGTCGCGACCGCCAAGATCGAGGAATTGATCCACGAGTTGAAGGGCAATTACGCCATCGTCATCGTTACGCACAACATGCAGCAAGCCGCGCGCGTTTCACAGCGCACCGCCTTTTTTCACTTGGGATCAATGGTGGAATATGGCGCGACGTCCGACATCTTCACCAATCCCCGCGAAGAACGGACCAAGGACTATATCACCGGCCGTTATGGCTGAGGCGTGAGGAAATTGTGTTGAGCGTTCACACCGTCAAGGCATTCGACGAAGATATCGGCCAGTTGCGCGGCTTGATCGCGCAGATGGGCGGTCTGGCGGAGGACGCCATTGACAAGGCGATGCAGGCGCTCAGGATGCGCGACCTCGACATTGCCGAGGCGGTCATTGCCAATGATCGGCTGATCGACGCGCTTGAAATGGATGTCGAACGGCTGGCGGTTCGCTTGATCGCCTTGCGGGCGCCGCTGGCCGATGATTTGCGCGAAGTGGTGGCAGCGATGAAGATCGCGGGCGTCTTGGAACGCATCGGGGATTACGCCAAGAATATCGCGCGCCGCGTCGCCGCGATCGATGACCATGGCGATATCGAGCCGATTTCGGTGCTGCCCGCCATGGCCGATATGGCGCGGCGCATGGTGCATGACGTGCTTGACGCCTTTGCGGCGCGCGACGCCAAGGCAGCAATATTGGTGTGCGAGAGCGATCGCGCCGTCGACGATTTTTACAACAGCCTGTTCCGCGTGCTTGTCACCTATATGATGGAAAACCCGGCCAGCATTGGCCAGGTCGCGCACTTGCTGTTTGTTGCCAAGAATTTGGAGCGCGTGGGCGACCACGCCACCAATGTCGCCGAAATGGTCTATTACGCGGCCACCGGCACCTATATGGGCGAGCGCGAACGCGGCGCCCAACCAGTCACCTGACGGAGGACGACCCATGGCACGGGCCAAGATGCTGTTAGTGGAAGACGATGCGGCGCTCGCCGAGCTGCTGGTATGGCATTTCAAACGCGAGGATTTCGACGTTTCGCAAACCCCCGATGGCGAGGAAGCGTTGCTGCTCGCCAAGGAAGCAACGCCCGATATCGTGCTGCTCGACTGGATGGTTGAGGGGCTGTCGGGCATCGAGGTCTGTCGCCGCTTGCGCCGCATGCCCGAGACCGCGAACGTGCCGATCATCATGCTCACCGCGCGCGGCGAGGAAGAGGATCGAGTGCGCGGGCTGGAAACCGGCGCCGATGATTATGTGACCAAGCCCTTTTCCCCGCGCGAGCTCGTCGCGCGCGTCGGCGCCGTGCTGCGCCGGGTACGCCCGGCACTGGCCGGTGAAGCGCTGACCTTCGCCGATATCGAGATGGATACGGTTGGCCATAAGGTGCGGCGCGGCGGCGAGGTCGTGCCGCTTGGGCCCACCGAATTCCGCCTGCTGAAGCATTTCCTTGAGCATCCCGGCTGGGTGTTCAGCCGCGAACGCCTGCTCGATGCGGTGTGGGGGCATGACAGCGACATTGAAAGCCGCACCGTCGACGTCCATATCCGCCGCCTGCGCAAGGCGATCAACATCGGCAACCGCCCGGATTTGATCCGCACCGTGCGCTCCGCCGGCTATGCGCTCGATACGGGGAATTGATTTCGCCCTCTCCCCTTGCGGGAGAGGGATACGGAGACTTAGTCTTTGCGATTAGCAAAGGCTTAGTCGGAGTTGGGTGAGGGGTAATCCTGCGCCATCGGCGGCAGGAGTCCCCCTCTCCAAGCTTCGCTAAGCGCGTGCCGCGCTAAGCTGCGCTTTCCTCTCC
>JBOFDB010000258.1:0-6721 GCA_051646545.1 Sphingomonas sp. | reverse complement strand
CCTTCTTCCTCGTCGGCATTGGCGGGTCGGGCATGATGCCGCTGGCGATGATCCTGGCGGGCCAGGGCTATCGGGTGGCAGGATCGGACCGGAGCCTTGATCAGGCGCGGTTGCCTGCCAAGTTTGACGCGCTGCGATCATTGGGCATCGACTTATTTCCGCAGGATGGCAGCGGCATCACCTCGCCCGACCAGATCGTCGTCGCCTCGGCCGCGATCGAAGACACCGTCGCCGATATTGTCGCCGCAACGCGGATCGGCGCGGCGCGGATGAGCCGGGCGGAATTGCTGAGCCGGTTGTTCAATGCAGCACCCCAGTCGATCGGCGTCGCGGGCACCAGCGGCAAGTCGACCGTCACCGGCATGATCGGCTGGATCCTGCACGCAACCGATCGCGAACCGACCATCATGAACGGCGCGGTCATGAAGAATTTCGCGCGGGCAGAAGCGCCCTTTGCCAGCGCGCTGGTCGGCGACGGGCAGATTTTCGTGAGCGAAGTCGATGAAAGCGACGGGTCGATCGCGCTCTACCATCCCGGAATCGCGGTGCTGAACAATGTGAGCCTCGACCACAAGTCGCTCGACGAGCTGCGCGCGCTGTTCGGTGCTTTTGCCGAGCGTGCGAAAACCACGATCGTCAATGTCGGCGATGCGGAAGCGGCAGCGCTGGCGGCGGGGTTGCGCGGCGACGTCCGCACGGTCGCGGTCGACGCCCCTGCCGACTATCGCGCCGACGCGCTGGCGCCGGAACCCTTCGCAATCGGCTTTGACCTTTGCCACGGCGGCGAGCGTTTCCCGGTGCAGCTGGCAGTGCCGGGCCGCCACAATGTCGCCAATGCGCTTGCCGCGCTGGCGGCCTGCCATGCCGCAGGCGTGCCGCTTGGCGAAGCGGTGGACGCGATTGGCGACTTCAAGGGGCTGAAGCGCCGGTTCGATCTGGTCGGTGAGGCAAAGGGCGTCGCGGTGATCGACGATTTCGGCCACAACCCCGACAAGATTGCCGCGACGCTCGACACGCTCCATGCCTTTCCCGGTCGGCTGCTGCTGCTGTTCCAGCCGCATGGCTATGGCCCGCTCAAGGTGATGCGTGCCGCCCTGGTCGACAGCATTGCGGCGGCGTGGGCGGCGGGTGACGTGCTGGTGCTGCCCGACCCCGCATATTTCGGCGGCACCGTGTCGCGTGAGGTGACCAGCGCCGACATCGTCGCCGATCTGGTCGCCAAGGGTGTCGACGCCCGCCACATCGCCGATCGCGACGCCGCCGCCGATGCGTTGGTGGCCGAAGCTCATCCTGGCGACCGCATCGTGGTGATGGGCGCGCGCGACGATACGTTAAGCCTGCTCGCCGCCCAGATGGTGGAAAAGCTGGCGTCGCACGGCTGAGCCGCTACGATCGTGCCAGAAGGGAGACTGAAAATGTTCCGCCGCCTGTTCCTCGATCATCCCCATTCGGTCGGTGAAAGCTATGCCGAGCATTTCCGCGTCGCGTCGGGCTTTGGCGTGACGATGGTCGCGGGCGGGTTGGCCTGCCTGACGCACGCCGCGCTGCCCTTTGTCTTCACCCGCACCGGCAGCGATACGATCGCCCGCCTCCATGCGCGCCTCGTCGCCAAGCGCGAAGCGAAACGCGCCGCGACCACGCAGATGGCGACGGTCGAATATGTCATTTGAATGCCACATAACGTCAAAACAGGATTGAAACGGGAGGGGTTGAGATGAAAATGCGTCTCGTCACCGCAGTGGCGCTTGCCGTTGTGACGTCCGCGCCGCTGGTCGCCGAGGACACGCCCGCCGCTGCCATCGCGGCGCCGCTGGCCGCTGACAGCCGCTTCTCTATGGTCGTGGAGGGCAAGGGGCGCGACGTCATCCTGATCCCCGGCCTCGCCTCACCGCGCGCGGTGTGGGACGGCACGCGGTCGACGCTCGCGGGCAAGGCGCGGCTTCATGTGATGCAGATCAAAGGCTTTGATGGCGGTGATCCGGGGCCAAATCTCAACGGCCCCATTATCGACACCACCGTCGAACAGCTGGCCGCTTATATCCAGGCCAACAAGCTCGATCATCCGGTGATCATCGGCCATTCGATGGGCGGGCTGATCGCGTTGTTGATGGCAAAGCGCCACCCGGACTTGATTGGCAAGATCATGGTGGTTGACGCGTTGCCCTATATCGGCGTCATCTTCTTCCCCGGCGCAACGGTGGCGCAGATGGAGCCAACCGCCAATGCCATCCGCGCGCAGATGGTGGCGGCCTATGGCAAGCCCGCCAATATGGCGGCATCGCGCGCCAATGCCGAGCGGCTGGCGCTGAAGCCTGCCTCAATCGATCAAGTTGCTGCCTGGAGCGACAAGGCCGATAGCCGGGTCGTGGGTCAGGCGCTTTACGAGGACATGACCACGGATGTGCGCGGCGACCTGGCCAAGATCACCACGCCGATCACTCTGCTTTATCCCTGGTCCGCCAATTTGCCGCAGGCCACCGCCGACGCCGTCTATCACGGCGCCTATGCCGCCGCGCCGCACGTAAGCTAGGTGCCCGTCGCCGAGTCGGCGCATTTCATCATGCTCGATCAACCCCAGGCGTTTGCGACGGCCGTGTCGGCTTTTGTCGCAGCACCTTGAGCCAGCGTTGAGGCGATGGCGGAGGCGGTAGCGCCGGGCCCGGCCCTGGCGCATCATTGGACGCGCGGCAAAGCGCCGACGATTGTGTTCCTGCCCGGCTATGCGTCCGACATGACGGGCACCAAGGCACTGGCGCTGGAGGGCTGGGCGCGCGAGCGGGGTCAGGCCTATCTGCGCTTCGATTATCGCGGCTGTGGCGCCAGCCCCGGCCAATTTGCCGACATGACGCTTGCCGATTGGCGCGATGACGCGGTTGCCATGATCGACGCGGTCGCCGGGCCTGTCGTGCTGGTCGGCTCATCGATGGGCGGCTGGCTGATGCTGCTCGCGGCGCTGGCGCGGCCTGACCGGGTCGCCGCGCTGGTGGGCATCGCGGCCGCGCCCGATTTCACCGATTGGGGCTTTGACGATGCTGATCGCGAAACGATGGCGCGCGACGGTCATTTGCTCCGCCCCTCCCCCTATTCGGACCAGCCGACGCTCTACACCCAGGCGCTGGTCGCGTCGGGAACGGCATTGCGCGTGCTGGCCGGGCCGATCGCCATCGACGCGCCAGTGCGACTGATCCACGGCCAGCGCGACCCCGATGTGCCCTGGCACCACAGCTTGACGCTTGCCGAGCAGCTCCATTCAGCCGATGTGCAGCTTACCTTGATCAAGGATGGCGACCACCGGCTGTCGCGGCCGCACGATATCGCCCAGATGATCGCGACGGTCGAAGGAGTGATTGCATCATGCTGATTCTTGCAGCGCTTGCTGCCGTGCAGGCGGCCCCGCCTGCCGCACCTGCCCCGGCTGCGGCGCCCAAGCCGCTGGTGCCGCTTGCGGACCGCTATCATGGCTGCGTCAGCCTTGCGACCGGCAACGACCCCCATGCCGGCGAAGTCGACGCCGCCGCCTGGCAGCTTTCCGGCGGCAAGTTTTTTGCCCGCCAATGCCTGGGGATCGCGCTGGCCAATCAGGGCAAGTGGCAAGCCGCCGCCCAGGCGTTTGAGGGCGCCGCCGACGAAGCCGAAGTCGCGCATGACGATCGCGCCTCGCGTTATTGGTCGCAGGCGGGCAATGCCTGGCTGGCGGCGGGCAATCCCGCCAAGGCGCGTACCGCGCTTGACGCCGCGCTGGCCGCAGGAACGCTGGAAGGGACCGAACGGGGCGAGGCCGCGTTTGACCGGGCCCGGGCGCTGGTGCTGCTCGGCGACTTGCCCGCCGCGCGGATCGACATGGATTTGGCCATCAAGCTTGAACCCAAGGATCCGCTGATCTGGCTGTCGTCCGCCACGCTCGCACGGCGCATGAAGGATATTCCCCGCGCCAAACAGGACATTATCGAAGCCTATAAGCTGTCGTCCGACGACGCCGCCGTTAATTTCGAGATCGGCAATATCGCCATCGCAAGCGGCGACGCCAATGGCGCGCGCATGGCGTGGAGCGACGCCCAAAGGCTGGGCAAGGACGGCCCGGTCGGCAAGGCGGCAGGCGAGGCGCTGAGCCAGCTGAGCACGCCAGCGGACAAAAAGCCTTAAGGCTCATCTCCTTCGGGCGGGGGCCGCTGGCGATCGCGAGGATCGGGACCACCCGTGCCGGGCGCGTCGCGACGCGGACGCGACGGGCGGACGTGAATCGCGCCATCGCGGCTGATCGACAGGTTGAGCCCCAGGCCGTTGATATCGCCGATAATGGCTGATGGCGGCGCGTCTTCCTCGGGCATCGCCGCGTTGCCTGCATCGGGATCGACCAGCGCATCATCAATGGCATTGCCCAGAATATCGGGCGGCGGCGCGGCGCGCGGGCCGACGCCGAGCGCCGATTGCATGAAATCGCGCCACAGCCGCGCGGGCACGCCCCCGCCGGATAGCCCGGCATTGGGGGAATTGTCGTCATTGCCCACCCACACGCCGCAAACAAGATCGCCCGCAAAGCCGATGAACAGCGCGTCGCGACTGTCCTGCGTCGTGCCGGTCTTGCCATAGCTTGGCACGCTAAGCGCGGCCTGCCGCCCGGTGCCGGTCGCGATCGAGGCGGCAAGCAGGTCGAGCATCTCGCTACGCTGGCGCTCGTCCATCCGGCGCGGGCCGTTCGTCAATTGCTGGAGCCAGCTTTTGTCGCCCGCCGCTTCCAGCCCGCGCGCGCCGACCGGATATTCGCCGCTCGCCACCGCCGCATAGGCGGCGGTCAGTTCGAGCAGCGAGCCCGTCGCGGTGCCCAGCGCGATCGTCGCTTCGTTCGGAATGGGGGTTGAGATGCCCAGATCGCGCGCGGCCTTGATGACATTGCCCACCCCAACCTGCTGCGTCAGCCGGGCAGCGGCGACGTTGCTCGAAATCGCAAAGGCCTGGCGCAGCGTGATGGTGCCGCGATAATGGCCGCTGCTGTTGCGCGGCTCCCATCGGCCGATCTTGACCGGCTTGTCCTCAACCGTGGAATCGGGCGTCATCCCACGGCGCATCGCCGCCAGATAGACGAACAGTTTGAAAGTCGATCCCGGCTGACGGCGCGCTTGCGTCGCCCGGTTGAACGGGCTGTCCTTATAGCTGCGCCCGCCGACCATCGCGACGACCCGGCCATCGGGGTGCATCACCACCATCGCGACCTGCGCCCTGCTCAGGCCTGCACGGCGAACGCTGCGTTCGGCGGCGCGCTGCAACCGCGCATCGAGCGTGGTGGTGACGGTCGACGCCGAGCTGATCGCCCCCGCCCGGTCGCGCGCGGCGGGCAGCACCCAATCGGCGAAATAGCTGCCATCGGGCAGATCGGCGACGTGATCGGGGTGGAGGCGGGCGGGGCGGACGGCGGCGGCGGTCTGGCGGTCGATCAATTTGTCTTCGGCCATCGCGTTGACGACGACCGCCTGCCGCGCCTGCGCGCCCGCCAGATTGCCGGTCGGCGCCAGACGGGAGGGTGCCTTGACCAACCCCGCCAGCATCGCCGCCTGGCCGATGGTCAATCTGTCGGGCGTGGTGCTGAAATAATGCTTCGCTGCTGCCGACAGGCCATAGACATTGTCGCCGAAATAGACGTTGGAGAGGTAGCGCGACAAAATGTCGTTCTTGCTCAGCCACGCTTCGAGCCAGAAGGCGATCATCATCTCGCGGATTTTGCGGCCGGCGGTGCGATCGGAGTCGAGGAATGCGTTCTTGGCCAGCTGCTGGGTGATCGTCGATCCGCCCTCACGCAGGCCGCCCGCCGCGACATTGTGGAACAGCGCGCGGCTGATGCCCCAGGGGTCGACGCCCCAATGGTGGTAGAAGCGCCGGTCCTCGATCGCGATGAAGGCGTCGGTCACGTGTTTGGGCAGCTTGGCGGCGTCGACCGGCTTGCCGATGATCGCGCCGCGCCGCGCGATGGGCGTGCCGTCGCTCGCGAGCAAGGTAATGCTGGGCGGCGCGGGCGGCTGCAGCGATTTCGACAAGGGCGCGGTCAGCGCCAGCCAGCCGATGCCCGCGAAAAACAGGATCAGCAGCGCAGCCAGGCCCCGCGCCACCCAGCGGAATCGACGCGGGCGATAGGCAACGGGCAGATTGGTCGTGTAGTTTTCAGGCGGCGGCGCTGGTTCGGGCGCCTGCCAGACGCGGCGCGCATCGGGCGGCGGCATGCCGCCGGTCAGCTCAAGCGGCTCCTCGTCAAACGGTGTTCCGTGCATGCCCGTCATATCCTGCGGCCCGGTACGCCGCCGCTCAACTGTATTATGTAAACAATACGCATGCCGCAAGCCGCTTTGCGATGGATGGACGGAGGGGCGTAGGCCATGCCAAGAAAGCGCTTATAGCCGTTTTCGGGCCAACGGAAATGGCGATGCGGGGGTGTTTCCAAGCGTGCGAGTGACAATCAAGGAAGTGGCGCACGAAGCGGGCGTGTCGATCAAGACCGTGTCGCGCGTGCTGAACAACGAACGCTATGTGGGGGAGGAAACGCGTCAGCGGGTCGCAGCAGTGGTGGCGCGGCTCAATTTCCGGCCCAGCGTTGCGGCGCGGTCGCTGGCCGGGCGGCGATCATTCCAGATTGCGCTGATCTGTGACAATCCCAGCCCCTATTATGTCTATGAAATGCAGTCGGGCATTCGCGATCGCTGCGAGGAAGACGGCGTCAGGATGATCGCCCAGC
>JBOFDB010000333.1:0-4698 GCA_051646545.1 Sphingomonas sp. | reverse complement strand
AGATCGGCTATTCGATCAGCAAGCGTGTGTCTGTGGGGCTGGAAGGCTATAATGGCGTGGGCGAGCTTAAAAATCTCGGCCGGTTCGGCAGCAGCGAACAATCCATCTACGCGACGGCCGATATCGCGCTTGGCAAATGGGATTTGAACCTGGGCGTCGGTCATGGCTTTGGCGCCAATCCCGATGGATTGGTGATCAAGGCCATTATTGGCGTGCCGATCCAGGGATTGTTGCGCCGCCTGCCCCGGCGGTAGCGCGGAGCCAGATTACCGCCGCCAATGCCGCCCCGATGGCGACGCCCGCGAGCAAGCCGATTGAGGGTTGGCCGGTATATAGCCCGATCACCGGGCCAATCATCGCGCCCAGCGCGATCAGCACGCCGCCGCCGCGGCCATTCGACTTGTCTGCCATAGCCGCGCCTGTGCCACGCCGGGCGGCGGCGCGCCAGCCCAACAAACAGGGCAAGCGCGGCGTTTACCAAGCCGCGTAACGCAAACGCTGGGGCTGCTCTCCTAAAAGCCCGCTCGCCGAGCCTCGCAAAGCCCGGTGCCGGAAACGAGAGACTGCCGAATGACGATCACCCCCTATGTCGCCGATCATCGCGTGCTGGCGGATGCCGTCGAGCTGATCGCGCATTATGGCGATGATGCGGGATTCGAGGCTGCGGCACGCGCCGATCGCAGTCGCGATGTCGGCAATCACATCCATTTTTGCCGCTGGCGCCAGATCGAGCGGCTGATTCTGGTAATGAGCCTCGATCGCCCGGTCGGCACGGTTCACTAAGGTTTATCAGATTGCCGCCGTCAGTCGGCGGTTCTGGCAGCGGCCAACGGCGCGGCCGGCGCGCTGAAAAGTAGGCGCGAACTTAACGCAGGCTCTTGTCGCTGGCGGCGTGGCACCGCTAAGCCGCTGTCATGGTCGTTCTCGCGTCCCACGGTGCGCTGGTCTGTGCGGTCGCGGGATGGCTGGCGGTCGCACCCGAACCGCCGCGCGCGCCGCCGCCCTCTTCGGCGCCTTCATCGGCGCCTTCGCCGCCGGTGGAGCCGTCGCCGTCGAACGACCCCGAAGCGCCGATGCTCGACCCCAATGTCCCGCTGGCACCCATGCCCGATCTGGGCGTGGCATGGCCCGACCTGACCAAGACCGATGATGCCCCCCGAGCGGCGGACCCGGCCAAGACCGCGATCGCCGAGCTGTCGCGCTACAGCTATCGCATCGACGGGATTGATGAGATCGACGAAGGCCTGTTTCGCCAGCGCTTTGACCAGCTTTCCAGCCTGCGCGCGCACCAGAACGGCACCGCCAATGCTGCCCAGATTGATCGCCGCGCGCGCGAGGATGCGCTGCTGCTGACGACGTTGCTGCGTGGCGTGGGCTATTATGATGCGCGGGTGACGACATCGATCGAGGTCAAGGATGGTCGCCCCGAAGTCGTGCTGACCGCCGAACCCGGCATCATCTATCGCTTTGCCGCTGTCCGGCTGAACGGCATCGCTGCGGCAGACGGCAGTGCGGGGAAACTGGCGGAAAAGTTCGGCGTGGCGGACGGATCGGCGGTCGATGCCGACAAGATCGCGACAGGCGAAGACGAGTTACGCAAGGAGCTGGGCAATCAGGGCTTCGCCTTTGGCGAGATTGGCCAGAGCGCCATTGTCGTTGACCATGCGACGCAGACCGCCACGCTCGACCTGACGGTAACGCCGGGCACCGCCAAGAAATTTGGCCGGATCACCACGCCGCCCAACCGCATCTTCAACGCCCACCATATCCAGCAGATCGCACGCTTTGGGCCTGGCAAGCCTTACAGCACGGACGATGTCGACGATTTGCGCCACGCCATCATTCAGACGGGCCTGGTTTCGGCGGTTGACATCAAGCCGGTGCAGACCGCGCAACCCGATATCGTCGATCTGGCGGTAAAAATGGAACCCGCACCGCCGCGCACCATTTCGGCGCAGCTCGGCTATGGCACCGGCGAAGGCGTGCGTGCCGAGGTTGACTGGACGCACCGCAATTTCTTCCCGCCCGAAGGCGCGCTCACCTTTCAGGGCGTGCTGGGGACGCAGGAACAATCGGGCGGCGTGATTTTTCGCCGCAATAATTTCGAAGGCCGCGACCGCGTGCTGACCGCGCAGCTGATCGGCTCGAACGTGCGCCGTACCTCCTATCAGGCGACCAGCGCCACCCTGTCGGGCAGCCTTGAGCGGCAGACCAACATCTTTTTCCAGAAAGACCTCACCTGGTCGCTGGGCGCGGAACTCACCGCATCGGATGAACGCGACGTCATCGTCTCCACGGGCGCGCCGCGGCGGCGGGTCTTCTTTATCGCCGCGCTGCCGACGGCGTTCACTTATGATGGGTCGGACAATCTGCTCAATCCGACCAAGGGCTTTCGCGTCGGCCTGCGGCTGTCACCGGAATTGTCGCTGCAGGGAAGAGCGTTCGGCTATGCCCGCGTCCAGTTCGACGCGAGCGTCTATAAATCGATTACCGACAAATTCGTGCTGGCAGGGCGGGTGCGGCTCGGGACGATCGCCGGCGCCCCGCGCGACGCGGTGGCGCCGTCGCGCCGCTATTATGCCGGCGGGGGCGCGTCGGTGCGCGGCTATGGCTATCAGGATATCGGCCCGCGCGACCCGAACAATGATCCCATTGGCGGCCGCAGCCTGACCGAATTTTCGATCGAGGGCCGCATTCACGCTTTCGGCAATTTCGGGCTGGTGCCGTTTTTCGACGCGGGCAACATCTATACCAGCCCGCTGCCCAAATTCACCGGCCTGCAATATGGCGCGGGAGTCGGCGTGCGTTATTATTCCAATTTCGGGCCGATCCGCATCGATGTCGGCACGCCGCTCAACCCGCAAAAGGGCGATCCGCGCGTCGCCGTCTATGTCTCGCTGGGGCAGGCATTTTGAGCGGGGAGACGCCGCCCGAGGCCGCCCCCGTGCCGCCACCGCCCAAGCCTGCGCGCCGCTGGTGGCGCGGCGTTGGCTGGGGCGTGCTGGCCCTGTTGGCGCTGGTCCTGGCGGCGCTGGTGGTGGTCGACAGCGGCATGGGCCATCGCTTCATCGCCGATCGCATTGGCGCGCTCCGCCCCGCCAATGGCTTGCGCTACCGCGTCGCGCGGATCGATGGTTCGGTATTTGGCCGCATGCAACTGACCGGGGTGACGATCAGCGACCCTGAGGGCGTGGTGCTGGCAGTGCCGAACGCCACGCTTGACTGGGTGCCGCTTGCCTGGCTCGGCAACCGGCTTGATATCCGCGCGCTCGACATCCCGGTCGCGCGGCTGGCAAAGCTGCCGCATCTCCACCCGACGCCGCGCACCGGGCCGATCCTGCCGGGCTTCGATATCCATGTCGGGCGTTTGCGGGTCGATCGTTTGATCGTCGCGCCGCGCGTGACCGGCACCGAGCGCGCGGGCAGCCTGATCGGTCGCGGCGATGTGCGGCGGGGCAGGGCGCTGATCGATCTGGCGGCGCGTGTCGCCGGTGCCGATCGGTTGCGCCTGCTGCTCGATGCCGAGCCCGACCGCGACCGCTTCGACATCGATCTCCACGCGCGCAGCGCCGCGACCGGCGTGCTGACGCGGATGGCAGCGCTGACCAAACCCCTCGCGATCGATATCGACGGCAAGGGGCGCTGGACCGACTGGCGTGGCCGCGCGACCATGCTGGTGGGCGCGAACAACGCCGCCGATCTGACGCTGGGTAACCGCGCGGGCCGCTATACGTTGGCGGGAACGCTGACGCCGCAGGCGGTAACGACGAACAAACTTGCTCGGCTGGGCGCCCCCCATATTATCGTCAACGGCAGCGCGACCTTTGCCAATCGTCGGCTGGAGGGCGCGATCACGCTGCACGCGCCGGCGCTGGCGATCGAGACCACGGGCGGCATCGACCTTGCCCAGTCGATGTATCGCAACGTGCGGCTGACGGCGCGCCTGCTCCAGCCGAGCGTGCTGGTGCCCGACATGAAGGGGCGTGCGATCGAGCTGCGGCTGCTCTTGGACGGTGGGTTTGACACCGCGTTGTTCGATTATCGGCTGGCGGCGGAGCAGCTGGCGTTCGGGACGACGGGCTTTGACCAGGCGCGCGCGGCGGGGCGCGGGCATTTGTCGCGGCTGCCAATGACGGTGCCGATCACTCTGCAAGTCGCGCGGGTGACGGGGGTGGGGGATGTCGCGGGCGGCATTCTGCACAATCTGTCGGTCACCGGCGCGTTCAAGGCGGATGCGCGCCAGCTCGCGGCCAAGGCGCTGCGCTTCCGTTCCGACAAGTTGAGCGGCACGGTCGATGTGCTGCTCGATCTGAAAAGCGGCGCATATCAGGTCGGGCTGACGGGGTCGCTGGCGCGTTACCTGATCCCGGGGCTCGGCATTGTCGATGTCGCGTCGATGCTGCACGTCGCGCCCCGCCCCGGCGGCGGCATCCGGCTGGTCGGCACCGGCACCGCGCAGGTCGTGCGGCTCGACAATGCGCTGTTCCGCTCGCTCGCCGGTGGCTTGCCACGGCTTGTGACCGGGCTGGAGCGCGATCAGGACGGGACGCTGCGGTTCACCAATCTGGTCATCACCGCGCCGTCGCTGCGCGTGACGGGATCGGGCTATCGCCGCAACAATGGCAGCTTCGTCTTCAACGGGCGCGGCACGCAGGCGCGCTATGGGGCCTTCACCATCGCGCTGGACGGACCGATCGA
>JBOFDB010000104.1:0-13000 GCA_051646545.1 Sphingomonas sp. | reverse complement strand
CGCGGCGCGGTCCATGATGGTGAGCAGGCCGGAATGGGAGGGCATTTCTTACTTTCTAGCCCTCTCCCCTTCAGGGGAGAGGGTTGGGAGAGGGGCCGAGCGGGGCGGTACAATTGGGGCCGCCCCCTTCCCCAGCAGCGCCGCAGGCAAAGCCTGCGCCGTCGGTCGCGCCTTGCGCGCCGGCCGGGCCGGCGGATCGGACAGATAGCGCCGCTATCTGACTCGTCCGCTCGGCCTCAATCAGCGCGACGGACGTACGTCTGCTCGTACACATCGACCACGATCCGCGTGCCCGCGCCGATATGCGGCGGCACCATCACGCGGACGCCATTGTCGAGCATAGCGGGCTTGTAGCTGGACGAGGCGGTCTGCCCCTTCACCACCGCATCGGCCTCGACGATCGTCGCCTCAATGGTATCGGGCAGCTGCACGCTGATCGGCTCTTCGTCATAGAGCTCCATCACCACGTCCATACCGTCCTGCAGGAACGCGGCGGCATCACCCAGCAAATCGCGCGGCAGAGTCGTCTGCTCATAGGTGTCCTTGTCCATGAAGACGAGCATGTCGCCTTCGGGATAGAGGAACTGGAAATCCTTGGTGTCGAGCCGCACGCGCTCCACCGTTTCGGCCGAGCGGAAGCGGACATTGGTCTTGCGGCCGTCGCGCAGGTTCTTCATCTCGACCTGCATATAGGCGCCGCCCTTGCCCGGCTGGGTGTGCTGGATTTTGACGGCGCGCCAGATGCCGCCTTCATATTCGATGATGTTGCCGGGACGAATGTCCACGCCGCTGATCTTCATGACCCTGCCTGCTGATTGAAAGAGCGAGAAGCGGCGCCTTTAGCGACGGCGCGCGCCGGGGGCAAGCGGGTCGCGCATTCAGGGATATTGCTGGCGGGCATGAACAACGGCGACGATGTCGATCGCCCGGTCGCCAACCCGATAAACCACAATATAATTCGGATGGACGACTGCTTCCCGCGTTTCGGGAACACGCCCGCGACGATAGAGGAAGGGATGGTCAGGCAAACGCTCTGCTACCCCTTCGACAAGCTCGCGAAGACGTTGCGCCGCCAGAAAATTTCGCTGTTCGATATAGCCGACGATCTCTTCAAGATCGTCGAGCGCTTTATCGCTCCACCGGACCGGCAGCACGTCGTCTCGCCTCCAGTCGTCTGCTCAATTCGGCCATCGCCTCATCATGCGGAATACCGGGCCGGGGATCATCGAGCACCGCCTGCACCTTGGCGCGGAACCAGGCGTCATAGGCCTCGGCCTGTTCGGTGGTCTCGAATTCGGACTCGATGGGAGAGAGCTTGGCCATGGCGACACGATATCACGACCGGGCCTAGCGACCAAGAACCTCGGCAAAGGCGCGCACCGCTGCCGCTTCGTCGCCGCCCCATACCGCGCCCGATACCGCGAGGAAGTCCGCGCCCGCCGCCACCAGCGGCGCGGCATTGGCTGGCGTGATGCCGCCAATCGCCACGCAGGGCAGCTCGAACAGCGATGACCACCAGCTCAGCAGCACCGGTTCGGCGTGATGCTCGACCGTTTTGGTTTCGGTCGGGTAAAAGGCGCCGAACGCGACATAATCCGCCCCCGCCTCGCCCGCTTCCATCGCGAGATGGCGGCTGTTGTGGCACGTCACGCCGATCTGAGCGGTGGGGCCAAGCGCCGCCCGTGCCTCGCGGACATCGCCGTCGTCCTGCCCCAGATGAACGCCATCGGCGCCCAGCCTTTTGGCGAGCGCGATCGAGTCATTGACGATGAACGCCACGTCATGGTCGGCGCAAATCCGCTGCAGCGGCTCGGCCAGCCGCGCGGCGCTGTGCTGGTCGATATCCTTGACGCGGAATTGAAACGCCGCCACCGGCCCCGCCTCCAGCGCGCGCGCCAGCCGATCCGGGAACGCACCGCCAACCTCCAGCGGCGAGATGAGGTAAAGCTGGCACGGCGGCCGCCGGTCATCCCGCACGAACTGGGCAGCGAAATCCGGGTCGAGCGGGCCCAGGGGATCATCATCGGTCATCGCGCCCGATTAACGCCCCGGCGGCAGACGTCAAACGCCCGCTATCGTCACGCCGCCTCGGTAACCTTCTCCACCGACGCGGCATGGATCTCGTCGATCGCCGCGCCCAGCGCCGCATCGAATTCGGCATCGGTCATCTGATAGCGCAGATCCTCGAGCAGCGCGCGGCTGAAGCTGGCGATCATGCCCTTGTTCCTGGCAAGCTCGGCGCACGCCTCAGGGCGGGCATAGCCGCCCGACAGCGCGACGACGCGCAGCACGCGCGGGTGGGCAACCAGCGCGTCGAACAGGCAGGGCTCGGCGGGAATCGAGAGCTTGAGCATCACCTGCTCATCCCCCGCCATCGCATCGAGCGCCTTCAGCAATTCGTCGCGCAGCAGCGTATCAGCCGCCGCGCGCTCGGGCGACTTGATGTTCACCTCGGGCTCGATGATCGGCACCAGCCCCGCCGCCAGCACTTGCTGCGCCACCTCGAATTGCTGCGCGACCACCGCCGCGATGCCCGTGGCATTGGCGAGGTTGATGACCGACCGCTCCTTGGTGCCAAACACGCCCAGCCCCTTGGCGCGGGCGAGCAGCGCGTCGAGCCCCGGCATCGGCTTCATCAGCTGCACGCCGTTCGCCTCGTCCTCCAGCCCCTTGTCGATCTTGATGAAGGGCACGACGCCACGATCGATCAGCGCCTGCGGCGTCGGCTTGCCACCGACGGTGCCGTCCATCGTGCGCTCGAACAGGATCGCGCCCAGCACCTTGTCGCCGGTGAAGGCGGGCGAGGTGATGATGCGGCTGCGCATGGCGTGGATGAGGCCGAACATCTCCTCGTCCGATCCCCAGGCGCCCTCCTCAATGCCATAGCCCTTCAGCGCCTTGGGCGTCGACCCGCCCGACTGGTCCAACGCGGCGATAAAGCCGTTGCCGGTGGCGATCTTGGCCTTCATCTGGGCGAAATCCATGAGCGGTGGTCCCTGCATGATTGGTCGATGCGCGGCGGATAGCATCGCCATCGCCCACGACAAGCGCATTCGTATGCGCCGTGGCGCAATCCATTACCTGTACGACGCGTTAATGTGATCGCGCCAATGCCGCCACGCCGGGCAATTCCTTGCCCTCCATCCATTCCAGGAAAGCGCCGCCGGCGGTCGAGACGAAGCTGAACGCGCCCGCCACGCCCGCCTGATTGAGCGCCGCGACAGTATCGCCGCCGCCCGCCACCGACACCAGCGAGCCGTCCTGCGTCAGCGCCGCCGCCGTTTTGGCGAGCGCGACCGTCGCCTTGTCGAACGGCGGCGTCTCGAACGCGCCAAGCGGGCCGTTCCACACCAAGGTTCGGCACGTCTTGAGGACATCGGCCAATGCCTCGACCGCGGCGGGGCCGATGTCGAGGATCATCTCATCGTCAGCCACCTCATGGACGTTGCAGGTCCGCAGGCTCGGCGGATTGGGCGCAAATTCCTTCGCCACCACCACGTCATAGGGCAGGTGGATGGTGCAGCCCGCCTTGTCTGCTGCTTCGAAAATCGCGTCGGCCGTGCCGGTCAACTCATGCTCGCACAGGCTCTTGCCGACATTCACCCCACGCGCCGCGAGGAAGGTGTTGGCCATGCCGCCGCCGATGATCAGGTGATCGACCTTGGCGACCAGATGGGTCAGCACGTCGAGCTTGGTCGACACCTTGGCGCCGCCGACCACCGCGGCGACCGGATGCTCGGGATTGCCCAGCGCCTTGTCGAGCGCGTCGAGCTCGGCTTCCATCTGCCGACCGGCGAAGGCGGGCAGCCGATGCGCCAGCCCCTCGGTTGAGGCGTGCGCGCGATGGGCGGCTGAAAAGGCGTCGTTGACGTAAAGGTCGCCCAAAGCGGCGAAGCGATCGACCACCTCGGGCGCATTCTTTTCCTCGCCGCCGAAGAAACGAGTATTTTCCAGCACCGCGACATCGCCATTGTTGAGGGTCGCCACCGCAGCGGCATCGCCTTCCCAGTCGATATAGCGCACCGGTCGGCCAAGCACCGCCGATAGGGGCTGGGCGATCTGCGCCAGGCTGAATTCGGCGCTTGGCGCTTTGGGGCGGCCGAAATGCGCGAGGACGAGCACCTTGGCGCCCCGGTCAGCCAGTTCGGCGATGGTCGGCACCGCCGCACGCAGCCGCGTGTCGTCGGTCACTTTGCCATCGGCCATCGGCACGTTCAGGTCTTCGCGGACCAGCACGCGCTTGCCGGCGATGTCGCCCATGTCATCCAGCGTCCGGAAATTGCTCACGCCGCCTGCTCCGTTTCCTGTTCGATTTCAACACGATCGCCAACGGTGATGACACCGCCGCTCAACACCCGGCAGCACACCCCGCCACGCCAATCCGGCCGCAACGCCGCCCGCAAGCCTGGGTGGAGCGCGTCCATCCGCTGGCAGGGATCGCATTCCACCATCACGATCAGCCGCACCGCACCGATGCGTAGCACCGCGCCCGCGATCTGCGGCAAGTCCAGCCCGTCAACCAGCAGATTGGCGCGCCGTTCCTGCCACGGGATGGCGATGCCCAGTTCGGCCATCGCCGCGTCCCAATCGCCCCGCTCGATCAGCGTGACTTGCCGCCGATTGCGCCCGCCGGGCTTGAAGCGCCCCTTGCAATCGCCCTCCACCCCGCGCTCAGGCGTGATCGCGACGCTGCGCAACACCTCCATCGCCGCGCGCGGGGCAACGTGGCGGGCAATGCCGGCGAGCGTTCCGGTCATATTTCCTGCGAACACCAATTAAGACGCCGTTCGTGTCGAGCGCAAGAAGCCGTCACCCCAGCGAACGCTGGGGTCGCCATGCCATCAAGCGATGCCAGCCTCCGCTGGCATGACGGTCTGGGCATCCTACAGGAACGCCGCCATTGCCTTGGCGGTATCGACCATGCGGTTCGAAAAGCCCCATTCATTGTCGTACCAGCTGACGACGCGAACGAGCTTGCCGTCGATCACCGCCGTTTCCAGGCTGTCGACGGTCGAGCTTGCCGGCGTGTGGACGATATCGGTCGAGACGAGAGGCTCATCGCTGAACTCGAGCACGCCCTTCAGCGCGCCGTCCGCCGCCGCCTTCAGCACGGCGTTGACCTCATCCTTGGTCGTGTCGCGCTTGGGGGTGAAGGTCAGGTCGATGAGCGAGCCGTCGGGCACCGGCACGCGCACCGCCGATCCATCGAGCTTGCCCTTCAGCTCGGGCAGCACTTCACCCACCGCGCGCGCCGCGCCGGTGGTGGTGGGGATGATGCTCATCGCCGCTGCCCGCGCGCGACGCAGGTCGCTGTGGATCTGGTCGAGGATCTTCTGGTCGTTGGTATAGGCGTGCACCGTCGTCATCAGCCCGCGCTCAATGCCGATCGCATCGTTCAGCACCTTGGCGACGGGTGCCAGGCAATTGGTGGTGCACGATGCGTTCGAGACGATCGTGTGCTCGGCAGTCAGCTTGTCGTGATTGACGCCGTACACCACGGTAAGATCGACATTCTTGCCGGGCGCGGAGATCAGCACCTTCTTGGCACCCGCCGCGATATGCTTTTCGCACGACGCGCGATCGGTGAAGAAGCCGGTGCATTCGAGCACCAGGTCGATGCCCATCGCGGCGTGCGGCAGGTTGGCCGGGTCACGCTCCTTGGTCACATGGATGCGCTTGCCGTCGACGACCAGATCATCGCCTTCGGCCGCCACCGTGCCCGGATATTTGCCGTGGATCGAATCGCGGCTGAACAGCCAGGCATTGGCCTTGGCATCGGCCAGGTCGTTGATCGCGACCAGTTCCAAGCCGCTATCGGGCTGCGCCAGCATCGCGCGCGCCACCAAGCGGCCAATGCGGCCAAAGCCGTTGATCGCAACCTTAACCGTCATGTCAATCACTCCTTCAAAACCCGTTCGGGCTGAGCGAAGTCGAAGCCCTGCTCTTCTTCGCGACTAAGTACCGCCCTTCGACTTCGCTTAGGGCGAACGGAAAACAGTTATTTAACCCGGTCGATAATCTGCGGCACGATCGCCTCAGCGGTCAGGCCGAAATGCTTGTAGAGAGCCTCGGCCGGTGCCGAGAGGCCGAAGCTGTCGATGCCGAAGCGCAAACCGCTGGCGCCGGTGTGGCGTTCCCAGCCGAGCGTCGCGCCCGCCTCGATCGAGACGATCAGCGCATCGGTGGGCAACAGATCGGCGCGATAGGCGTCCGGTTGCGCGGCAAAGACTTCCCAGCTTGGCATGGACACAACATCGGCACCCACGCCCTGCGCTTCAAGCTGCCCGGCGACATCCGCCGCGATCGCAACCTCTGATCCCGTCGCGACCAGCACCACGCGCCGCGCCGATTGCGCGCTGCGCAGGCGATAGGCGCCGCGCGCCGACCAATTCTCGCTCACATCGCTGCGCAATTGCGGCAGGTTCTGGCGGCTCAGCGCGAGCAGCGACGGCCCGTCGCGCCGCGTGAGCGCCAGCGCCCAGCATTCCGCCGTCTCGATCGCGTCGCAGGGGCGATAGACGTGGAGATTGGGGATCAGCCGCAGGGACATCAGATGCTCGATCGGCTGGTGCGTCGGCCCGTCTTCACCCAGCCCGATCGAATCATGCGTCATCACATAAACGACCTGCGCGTGCTGCAGCGCCGACAAGCGGATGGCGTTGCGCATGTAATCCGAGAAAACCAGGAACGTCCCGCCATAGGGGATGACGCCGCCGTGCAGCGCCATGCCGTTCATCGCCGCCGCCATGCCGAATTCGCGGATGCCGTAATAGATATAGCGCCCGCCATAGCCATTCGCGCCAGCATCCATCGGCGGCGTCGCGGCGACCTTGGTGTTGTTAGAGCCGGTCAGGTCCGCCGAGCCGCCGAGCAGCGCGGCATGCGGTGCAAGATAATCGAGCGCCAGTTCGGATGCCTTGCGCGTCGCGATCTTCTGCGGCTTGGCGATCAACTGGTCGAGATAGGGCTGGATATCGACATGCCGGCCCAGCTCGTCCGCCAGATAGGCACGGAAGTCATCGCCCTGCGTCCCGCTCAGGCCATCAACGCGCGTCTGCCAGGCATCGCGCCGCAACCGGCCCCGCGCGCCCGCCTTACGCCACGCCGATAGGATATCGTCCGGCACCTCGAACGGCCCTGCCGCCCAGCCCAGCGTCGCCCGCGCGGCGGCGACTTCGGCGGCCCCCAGCGGGCTGCCATGCGTTTTGGAAGTGCCCTGCAGGTTGGGCGCGCCCTTGCCGATCACCGTCCGGCACTGGACGAGCGAGGGGCGCGGATCGGCCTTGGCGGCATCGAGCGCGCGGGCAATGTCGGCCGGGTCATGGCCGTCGCACGAAACGACATGCCAGCCGGTCGCAGTGTAGCGCGCCGGGATATCCTCGCTCGACGACAGCGACACCGCGCCATCGATGGTGATGCGATTATCATCCCACAGCACGATCAGCCGCCCCAGCCCGAGCCGCCCGGCAAGGCCGATCGCTTCGTGGTTGATGCCTTCCATCAGGCAGCCGTCGCCGGCGATCACCCAGGTGCGGTGATCGACCAGATCATCGCCGAATTTGGCGTTCAGGTGCCGCTCGGCAATCGCCATGCCGACCGCCATCGCCAGCCCCTGCCCCAGCGGCCCGGTGGTGCATTCGACACCCGCCAGTTCGAAATTTTCGGGGTGGCCCGCGCACGGGCTGTCAAGCTGGCGGAAATGGCGGATGTCGTCGATCGTCGGGCGCGCATAGCCGGTCAGGTACAGCACCGAGTATAGCAGCATCGATCCGTGCCCGGCCGACAGCACAAAGCGGTCCCGATCGGCCCAGTGCGGATCGGCGGGATCGAATTTCAGGTGATGGGTAAACAGCTCGGTCGCGACATCGGCCATGCCCATCGGCATGCCGGGATGGCCCGAATTGGCCGCCTCGACCGCATCCATCGACAAGGCGCGGATCGCATTGGCAAGCTCGGCTGGCGTAGTGCCCATCAATTCCCTTCCGGTGTCGGCGCTGTCGGCCGCGGCGGAATTGTTGCGGGCCGATTCGACGTGGCGTCTTTGCGGGCCATGGTGCGGCGCGTCAACCATGGCGGCCAGAACGGGCTTGCGGGCTGTGGGGGGCATGCTATCCCTAGCGGTCATGGCGGAGGGACGCGATCGCATCGACGCCGCGTTGAAGCGGATTGACACCGCCGCCAGGGCGCTCGCCGCCGCGCATGGCGACCAGGTGAAGCGCAATGCAGCGCTGCGGATGAGCCTGGCCGGCGCCATCGCCACGCTTGACAGCATCATCGAAGAACAACCGAGGCGCTGAGTGGCTGACGTTCCCATCACCTTGGGCGGTCGCACCCACCACATCGCCTGCCGCGATGGATCGGAAGCGCAGGTGGCGCGGCTGGGCACATTGCTCGAACAGCGCTGGGACGCAGCGAAACAGGCGTCGGGCGGGCTGAACGATGAACGCACTTTGCTGTTCGTCGGGCTGATGCTGGCCGACGCGCTGGAAGAAGCGCAGCGTGGCGGCGGCACGAAAACGGCGGATGCGGGGGACGCGCTGATCGCTGAAATCGCCGAACGCCTCGAATCGATCGCGCTAGCCCTTGAGCAAGCGGTGCCAAAGGACTAGATTGGAATACGGCGGGCACTGCCCGGTACGAGCCTTTTGGAACATCCCTGAGGCGATACATCATCCAAGGGGGCTGTCCCTTTCGGGGTCCTGGCCCTGGAACATGGTCCCCACCTGACGTTACTGGCGTCAGAGGATATTCAGGCAAACGGCCATGGCGGTCCCGCCACCTTCTTCCTCCGCCGCTTCCGCCGCCGCCGCGAAGGCCGAGATGCGACGCGCGGTGCTGACGGCACGGCGGGCGTTCGTCGCGGCTGGCCCGCCGCCCCTGGCCGTGCCTGCGCCCTTGCGCGATTTGCTCGACAAGGCGCGGGTGGTGGCGGGCTATATGGCCATGGCGGATGAGGCAGACCCTACCCCCCTGCTCGCCCATGCCCATGCCAGAGGCTGCACGCTCGCCCTGCCGCATGTTACGACGCGGTCTGCGCCCATGCGCTTTCTCCGCTGGGCGCCGGGCGATCCGCTTGAGCACGGCCCGATGGCGCTGCAGCAACCCAGCCCGGATTCCCCCGACATCGAGCCCGACCTGCTGCTCATCCCGCTTGTCGCCTTTGACGCGCGCGGCCATCGGCTGGGCCATGGCGGGGGATTTTATGACTGCGCGCTTGCCGCGCGACCCCATGCCCGCCGAATCGGCATCGCCTGGTCGGTGCAGCAGGTGCCGCAAGTCCCGGTTGACGCGTGGGACGAGCCGCTGCACGCGATGTTGACCGAACGCGACTGGATGATCCCCACCCCATGACCCCAAGCTGGCGCAAACCCGCAGGCATGTTCCTCATCCTCGCGCTGATCGGCGTCTGGGCATTGCTGATCGCGGCGCTGGCGGATGTGCTGATCGGCTGGCCGACGCTGGCGCAGCTCGGCTTTTACGCGCTGACCGGCATCATCTGGATCGCGCCGCTCAAACCGCTGTTGCGCTGGATGGAAACGGGGAAATGGCGCGAGTGACGGGGCTCGAACCCGCGACCTCCGGCGTGACAGGCCGGCGCTCTAACCAACTGAGCTACACCCGCTTGTAAGCGAGAGCGCGCCACCTCGTGGAGCGCTGCGCAGGTGTCAACAGCCGCTTCCAGCCTCAATCTCGCTTTGGCGCCAATTCTCCCCCGCCAGGGGGAGGTGTCGGGCAAAGCCTGACGGAGGGGGAGGAAACGACAACGGCCGTCAGGATGTCCTCCCCCTCCGTCGCCTACGGCGCCACCTCCCCCGGGCGGGGGAGGATTGACGCTTGCACCAGCCTAATTCCGCCGCCGCCGCGCGCGTTCCTGTCGGCCGCCGGGCTTGTCTAGCGTGCCATGCTCGAACAGGAAACCGGCGATATCGGGCTTGCCTGCCGCTTCCATCACCGTCTGGATGATGATGAGCAATGGCACCGCCAGCAGCGCCCCGGCCGTGCCCCATACCCAGCTCCAGAAGCTCAACGAGATCAGGATCATAATCGGGTTGATCGTCAACCGATGGCCAACGATGAGCGGCGTCACCAGGTTCGATTCGATCAAGTGCGTCGCCACCATGATCAGCGCCGGCGACAAGGCGACCGCCGGGCTTTCAAACGTCATCAGCCCGCCAACGCCAAGCAGCAGCGCGGCAGTGATCGGCCCGAAATAAGGGACATAATTCGCCAGCGCGACAATACCGCCCCACATCAGCGGATAGGGCATGCCGAAAATCCACAGGAACCCGGCCACCACCAGCCCCAGCGACAAGTTGATGACGGTGATGGTGCCGAGATAGGCCGAGGTATCATCAACCAGATCCTGGATCAGCCGCGCCGTCGCCATCGCCCCGTCAAAGCTGGTCCGGCTGGTGATGGTCTGGCGCCTGAGCCGCGTCCAGCCCGACAGGAAGAAGAACACCACCAGCGTCCCGAAAAAGATCTGAATGGCGATGGCCGGTGCGGCCGTCGCGATCAGCTCGATCAGCGACGGGGGCGGCACGCTGGTCTGCGCAGCAGAGGTGGCGGCGTGCTTGGCCGAGCCGATGGCGAGCTTCATCGCCGCCTTGTCGAGATATTTCTCCAGGCTGAAATACAGGTCCATCACCGGTTTGATGTTCATGCGGATGCGGCTGATCCGTTCGGGCAGCAGGCGGAAAAACTCGACCGCCGGCACCACGACCGCCGCTAGCGCCACATTGGCGATGGCAAGGAACAGGATGACGCAAATAAAGGCAGCGAGCGGCGCGGGCAGCCGCCGCCGCTCCAGCCATTCGAGCACGGGCACCAGCGCCACGGCGATGACCAGCGCGGTCGTGACGGGTAGAAAAAACTCCGCCCCCGCCTTGAGCGCAAAGGGCAGCGCGACCGCGAGGCCCAGGCCCGCAATCAGCGTCAGCGCCGCCAGCAGCCGATCGCGCCGCAGCGCGATGCGCGCCAGCTCTTCCGCTGACGCGTCCGCCGGCATCGGCATGCCGAACGCCGCATCATAGAGCGGTGTCGCCCGGTGCTGATCGCGGATGCTGTCGCCGTCTTCGGCCATCAAAATTTGCCCTTTCGTGCCCCCCGTTCGTGCTGAGCTTGTCGAAGCACCGCTCTTCCTTGCGAAGAAAGACGGCCCTTCGACAGGCTCAGGGCGAACGGCAGACAGGAGGTCATCCGTTCGCTCTACCATTAGCGCCATTTACGAGCGCTGATAATCCCGGCTAGCGTTGACGCCATGAGCGACTTCATTCTGGTGATTGACGAGGGCACCACCTCAAGCCGCGCGATGCTGTTCCGCCCCGATGGCGCGGTCGTCGCTAGCCATCAGCTGGAATTGACCCAGCATTACCCTGCCCCTGGCCTGGTCGAGCACGACGCCGCCGAAATCTGGGCAAAGACGCTGGCGGTAACACAAGCCATGGTCACAGCGGCAGGCGGGGCGGCGCGCATCGCCGCGATCGGCATCACCAATCAGCGCGAAACCGTGGTGTTCTGGGACAAGACGACCGGCGAGCCGCTTGCGCCTGCCATTGTCTGGCAGGACCGCCGAACCGCCGCTGAGTGCCGCGCGCTGAAGGAAGCGGGGCATGAAGGCGCCGTTCAGGCCAAGACCGGCTTGCTGCTTGACCCTTATTTCTCGGGCTCCAAGATCGGCTGGGCGATGCGGCACTGGCCGCAACTGGCCGACGCGGGCGATCGACTCGCGATCGGCACGATCGAGAGCTGGCTGGTGTGGAAATTGACCGCCAGCGAAGGTCGGGGCGGTCGCCACATCACTGATGCCACCAACGCCAGCCGCACCGCGCTGATGGATATCGCCAAGGGCGGGTGGGACGATGGCTTGATCGACTTGTTCGATGCCCCTCGCCACGCCTTGCCCGAAATCGTCGATTGCGCCGGGCAAATGGGCGAAACGACGCTGTTCGGGGCGGCGATTCCGATTTGCGGGCTGGCGGGCGATCAGCAGGCTGCCACCATTGGCCAATCCTGCCTCAACCCCGGCGAAACCAAGGCGACCTTCGGCACCGGCGCGTTCATCCTGACGCAAGCCGGCCCGACGCCGCCGGTTTCGACGCATCGGCTATTGTCGACGGTCGCGTGGCAATTGGGCGGCCTTCGCTCCTATGCGCTGGAAGGATCGGTCTTCGTCGCTGGCAGCCTGATCAAATGGCTGCGCGACTCGATCGGCCTTATTGGCACCGCGATGGAAACGGAGGCGCTGGCGCGCAGCGTTGAGGATAGCGGCGGCGTCTATCTGGTGCCCGCGCTGGCCGGGCTGGGCGCCCCCTGGTGGCAGCCAGAGGCGCGCGGCGCGATCACGGGGTTGAGCTTTGCCACCAGCCGCGCGCATCTCGTCCGGGCCGCGCTTGAGGCCATGGCCTATCAAGCGCATGACCTGAAAACCGCCTTCGCGGCCGATGGTGCCGATTGGGCAAGGCTGCGCATCGATGGCGGCATGGTTGCCAACAACTGGATGGCGCAGGATTTGGCCGATATTCTCGCCATTGAGGTTGAGCGACCCAAATTCGCTGAGACGACGGCCTTGGGCGCGGCGATGCTGGCGGGCGTCGGCGCCGGGCTGTTCCGGGATTTGGCGGAGGCCAGCGTGATACGCGGCGCGATCGAACGCTTTGTGCCCGCGTTGGATGCCGACCGGCGGCAGGCCCGGCTGGCGGGTTGGCGAACCGCGGTGAAGGGCGTTGTCGGATCATAAGCGCTGTTTGGCGAGCGCCTGTCCTACGGACGCTTTTTACCCGATGATGGCGCGCCGCTCTTTCGCATCGTCGACGCCCCTGCCCGAGCGTTGGAGCGGGATGACATTGGGTTGTGAACTAATAAACGGCCGCGTTCGGCATAGGGACTTAACGACCGGCCAGGGGTGGGGAGCAGACCTTCACTTTCACCGTCGCCCCGTGCTTGACACGGGGCTTGGCTTTTCTTCCGCCTCCGCCGTGACGCGGGAGCGGTGGTTGGG
>JBOFDB010000374.1:0-1355 GCA_051646545.1 Sphingomonas sp. | reverse complement strand
GCTGATGCTGTGGAAAGCGCTGGTCGAGCTCGGCGTGTGGCCGTCGCGCGCCTGCATCAAGGTCGATGACGCGACGGTGGGTATTACCGAGGGGCGCGAGGCCGGGTGCTGGACCGTGGGCGTGGCAGCATCGGGTAATGGGGTCGGGTTGTCGGCGGCGGCACTCGCTGCGCTGCCGGAAAGCGAGCGGCGCCAGCGCATCGACGCCGCTGCGGCCGAGCTGCGCGCGGCGGGTGCCGATTACGTCATCGACAGCGTCGCCGATTTATGGCCCGTCATCGAAACGATCGACGCGCGGGTCGCGGCGGGTGAGCGGCCGGTCGCATGACCGCATCGGCCATCGCTACCCCGCCAGCGGGAAGCCCGGTTACTCGCTGGCTCGACCCGCCTCGCCCGTTGCGTTCACGCTCTATGGCGGCACCGCAGCGTTCTGCGCCTATTTCGCGATGTACGCCTATCGCAAGCCGTTCAGCGCGGCGAGCTATGGCGCGGTCGCGGGCTGGCATGGTGGGCTCGACTTCAAGATCGCCCTCGTGATCGCCCAGGTCGCCGGCTACGCGCTGTCCAAGGTAATCGGCGTCAAACTGATCGCCGAAATGGGCCAGCGCCGTCGCGCGGTGACGACGATCGGCCTCATCCTCGTCGCCTGGGCAGCGCTGATGCTGTTCGCGGTACTGCCCGCACCCTGGAATGTCGCGGCGATGTTCCTCAACGGCTTGCCGCTCGGCCTGATCTGGGGCCTCGTGTTCAGCTACGTCGAGGGGCGGCGCACGTCGGAAGTGATCGGCGCGATCCTATGCGCGAGCTTCATCCTGTCGTCGGGCGTGGTCAAGTCTGCGGGGGCTTGGCTGCTCTCGTTGGGGGTGAGCGTGTGGTGGATGCCGGCGGCAACCGGGCTGCTGTTCCTCCCGCTGCTGCTGATCTCGGTCGCCGCGCTGGCGCAACTGCCCCCGCCTAACGCCGAGGATCGCGCCGCGCGGACGGTTCGCGCGCCGATGGATGGTCGCCAGCGCGCCGCGTTTTTCGCTGCCCACGCCGCCGCGCTGATACCGCTGCTCCTTGCTTATGTGCTGCTGACGGCGTTCCGCGATTTTCGCGACAATTTCGCTGCCGAGATCTGGCGGGCGCTGGGCTTCACCGATGTCGCCGCGCTGTTCACGGCGAGCGAGATTCCCGCAGCGCTGCTGTCGCTGGTGACGATGGGCCTGCTGATCGTCGTCACCGACAATCGCCGCGCGCTGCTGCTGGTCCATGCCGCGATTGGGCTGGGCGCGGTGATGATCGGCGGCGGGACGATGGCGTATCAATGGGGCGTGATCGATCCTGTCAGCTGGATGATCCTGCTCGGGGTTGGG
>JBOFDB010000199.1:0-2345 GCA_051646545.1 Sphingomonas sp. | reverse complement strand
TCCAACGGCGTGCGCATGATCGTCTTCCCCAGCGCGTCAGAAGCGGGGCGCGTCTATGTGCGGGTGCGCTGGGGCGGGGGCTATGCCTCGCTGTCCCCGCGCAAACCCAATTTGCTGTGGACGGGCGATCTGGCGTTGGTCGCCAGCGGCATTGGCGGGCTGGGGCAAGAGGAACTCGACGCGCTGACCACGGGCCGCACCATCGGCATGTCGTTCGACGTCGATGACGATGCCTTCGCCTTTTCCGGCACGACAACGCCCGCCGATATGAGCGATCAGCTGCTGATCATTGCCGAAAAGCTCGCCAATCCGAGCTGGGACGCGAACCCGGTGGCGCGCGCCCGGGCCGTCGCGGCGGCGGGTTATGCGGGATATTCGTCTTCGCCGACCGGCGTGTTGGGCCGCGATCTGGAGGGCCTGGTGCATAGCGGCGATCCGCGCTGGGCAACGCCGTCCATCGCCCAGATCAAGGCGCTGAATGCCAAGGATTTCCGCGCTTTCTGGGAACCGGTGCTGGCGCAGGGGCCAATCGAGGTCGATGTGTTTGGCGACATCAAGGCCGATGATGCCATTGCCGCCGTCGCCAAAAGCTTTGGCGCGATGAAGCCGCGCAAGCCCGTTGCCAAGCTCAACCCGCCATCGCCCTTCCCGCCGCACAACGCGACCCCCGTCGCGCTGACGCATGACGGCCCGGCCAATCAGGCCGTCGCGGTCATCGCCTGGCCGACGGCGGGCGGGTTCGACGCGATTGCCGACAGCCGCAAACTCGATGTGCTCGCCGCGATCTTTTCCGACCGGTTGTTTGAGCGGCTGAGGAACGAAGCGGGCGCCA
This sequence comes from Sphingomonas sp., assembly GCA_051646545.1. Taxonomy (GTDB): domain Bacteria; phylum Pseudomonadota; class Alphaproteobacteria; order Sphingomonadales; family Sphingomonadaceae; genus Sphingomonas. The sequence continues at coordinate 1,513 of JBOFDB010000199.1, read as the reverse complement.
GCTATAGCCCCAATGTCTCGAGCCAATGGCCGGTCGCATTTCAGACCGGCGGGCGCGTCACCGCCGTCGGCCAGGTGGCGCCCGACAAGATCGACTTCTTCTATAAATTGTCGCGTGAAATTGCGCAGGATTTGGCGACCAAGCCGGTCAGCGACGACGAACTGCGCCGCACATTGGTGCCGATGACGCAATATATCCTGCGCGCATCGACGGGTAACAGCTTCTGGCTCAATTACCTGCAGGGCGCGACCTATGAGCCGCGGCGGGTGGATGCACTGGACTCGCTGAGCAAGGATCTGGTCAGCATCACCGCTGAGGATTTGCGCGCAACCGCCGCCAAATATCTGCGCGCCGACACCGACTGGACCGTCGCGGTGCGCCCAAGCGGGAAGGAAAAGGACGCGGGGACGGGGGAGTAGGGATCTCAGTCGAGCCAGAGATGGTCATCAGCGGCGTAGGATAATAGCAGTTCCGCCCGCGCTGCCAACAGCGGAGCGAGTGTTGGCAGGTCTTCGGGAGCGCCGACGCTCCATCCCTCCACTGACTTATTCTGGCTCCAATTTTCGACCGCCTCCTTCCAACGTTTGGCAATATCACGAAGGCCCTCGCGAGGATGTCGTTCAGGACCACAGCTGGTGTAATCCGTAGGTAGGTCACCAGAAACGGCCCACCATCCGATCCAACCGGGACTTCTCACGCTCTCGATCGCCCAGACCGCGACATATGGCCAAATGTGCCACGCCGGCCAATCGCCGACTTTTCCGTGCACCAAACCTTCGCGGCTGAGATACTCGATAACACGCCCGCGTTCGCCGTCGCACCACGCTTGCTCTTCGGCTTCACTGGGATCGTCCATTTGGTAATCGTGCGGCAAACTGCGTGCGATCCGCAAGCCGTCAATATCCGCTGGCTGGAAGCGTGATCGCCGCCTTCTACGTCGCCGTCTGGATCGCTTCGCCCGAATACCGCCCCGCCTTGGTCATGCCGTCATCCCCACGCAGGCGGGAATCCATTGCCGCTGATCAAGGGTGGCGGCGCCATTTGTCTGCCTCGCGATTTATCTTTTGGCGGTGCCGAAGCAACATGACAAACAACAGCGGGATGATCGCAGCGGCCAAGTATCTAAGTAACCAAATATGGGTGTCAGCGGCCTGCTGGGTTACGTGAACGCAATGATAAAAGCCGATGGTTCGACCGCAAATCACGGGTCCTGTCGCAGGGCCGATGTAACTCGTGCTGAACAGATAGCTATCCCACAAAACCAAGGAAATAAACGGTAGTACGACAAACATTATCAGCAACGTTCGCACAACCATCCGCTGCCAATTGCTCATGGCATTTCACCCCCGGTACAACCCCTCCAGCCGCTCGCCATAAACCTGCTTCAGCACATGGCGCCGGATTTTCAGGCTGGGCGTCAGCTGTTCGTTTTCGATGGTGAAGGGTTCATCGGCGACGATGAAGCGGCGGATGCGCTCGATCACCGACAAATCCTTGTTCACCCGCTCGACCG
>JBOFDB010000287.1:0-1589 GCA_051646545.1 Sphingomonas sp. | reverse complement strand
ATCAGGATTGAAGCTGGGCTGCGACTCGGCGTCTGCAGCCAGTTCTTCGGCGCTGGGCCGGGTGCCCACGGTGGCGGTGACGGTCATGCGGCGTCCGTCACGGATCAATTCCAGCGGAATACGGGTGCCGGGACGGATGTTGGCGACAACATAGGACAATGTGTTGTCTGGCGACACCTCCTGCCCGTTGACCCGCACGACAACATCGCCGGGGCGGATACCGGCGCGCTCGGCCGCCTGGCCCGGCACCACGCGCTGGATAAACTCGCCGCGCCCGTTGGGAATACCGAGCGAGGCAGCAAGATCCTCATTCACCGGCACCCGTTCGATGCCGAGATAGCCGCGCGTGATCGCGCGCCCTTCGATCAGCTGGCGGACAATCGGTTCGGCCACTTCGGACGGAATGGCAAAGCCGATGCCGATATTGCCGCCGCCCGCGTTGGAGAGGATCGACGAATTGATCCCGACAACATTGCCGGCCATGTCGAACATCGGCCCGCCGCTATTGCCCTGATTGATGGCCGCGTCGGTCTGGATATAGCGGTCGAAGGCACCGCCCGAACCGGGGCCGGCCGGGCCGACATTGCGGTAGAGCGATGAGACAATGCCTGAGGTCACGGTGCCGCCAAGGCCGAGCGGATTGCCGATGGCGACGATCCAGTCACCCACCCGGGTGCGCGTCGAATCGCCAAAGCGCACGAAGGGCAGATTGGTCGCCTCAATTTTCAGGACCGCAAGATCGCTGTCCGGATCGCGCCCGACGACGCGCGCGGTGTACTCGGTGCGGTCGGGCATGGTGACGGTGATCTGTTCGACCACGGCGTTGGGCGCGCCCGGCGCGACGACATGATTGTTGGTGACGATATAGCCGTCACCCGAAATGATGAAGCCTGAGCCGAGCGAGGAGCCGCGCCGGGTCTGTGGCTGGCCCTGTCCCGGCTGTCCCGGCTGGCCTGGCTGGCCGAAAAACTGTTCGAGCGGAGTGCCCTGGAACGGATTGCGGCGTTGCTGCACCTCCACCCGCTGGCGGGTCGAGAGGTTGACGACGGCCGGCTGCAGCTGCGCGACGAGATCAGCAAAGCTGGCGGGCGCGCCGACGCGCGGCGTGATCGCGCCGCCCGCAGGCCGTTCGACTGTGACCGCTTCTTGCGCGCCGACGGGCATATGCGTGGTCAGCGCGAGCGCCGACCCGCCAAGCAACAGGGCACCGGTAACCGCATAGACTGTTCGCACGTCTGGTCTTCCTTCTGTCTTCTGGTTCGCCCCGTTGTTTGAGGGCGCATAGAGCAATGTTTATGCAAACCGAAGCTGAACGGGCGGCAACGAGCCGCCCCGCCCACCAAGCCCCCGTCAGCGCGCGCCGCGCCCGCCGCTCGCGAATTCCTCAAGATAGCCGCGGCCCGGCGGCAGGACAAAGGTGGTATTCCCCGCCCCTTCGCCGAGAAAGGTCGTCCGGTAGGACTGCATGGCCCGGTAAAAGGCATAGAATGCCGGGTCCTGGCCAAAGCTGCGCGCATAAATGGCCGCCGCGCCTCCCTCCGCCTCACCACGGATCAGTCGCGCGTCCCGAAGGCCCGCAGCCTCGATTG
>JBOFDB010000342.1:0-1291 GCA_051646545.1 Sphingomonas sp. | reverse complement strand
GGTTCGCCTATGAAAACTATGTCGACATTTTCGACGGCGGCCCGACGATGACGGCGCGGACCGACCAGGTCCGCACGATCCGTGAGGCGCAGACATCGACAATCGTCGCCGTGCAATCGGGCGGCAAGCGCGCACTGGCAGCGACGGGCCAGTGGCAGGATTTCCGCGCTGCCTTTGCGCATGTGGAGCTGCTGGCTGACGGCGTTGCCATTGATGCCGATGCTGCGCACGCCCTGAATGTCGGCCCCGGCGACAGCATCGACTGGATTGGCACATGATCACCGAAATCAATTTTGACGGCATTGTCGGCCCCACCCATAATTATGCGGGCCTGTCACCCGGGAATGTTGCCTCTGCCAGGAACAGCGGCGCGACGTCGCGGCCGCGTGAGGCAGCTTTGCAGGGGCTGGAAAAGATGCGCGCCAATGCAGCGCTCGGCCTGCCGCAAGGATGGTTCATGCCGCTCGCCCGGCCCGACGATGCCTGGCTGGCTGCGCTTGGCGGGGATGATGCCAGCGTCGCCCCGCACATCCGCGCTGCAAGCTGGTCAGCCTCCGCCATGTGGGCCGCCAATGCTGCGACGGTGAGCCCGGCGAGCGACACCGCAGATGGCCGCTGCCACCTGACCGTGGCCAACCTCGTCACCATGGCGCACCGCAGTCATGAATGGCCCGGCACGCTGGCGCAGCTCAGGCTCGCATTTGCCGATGACGCCTTTCGCGTCCATGCCCCCATCCCTGCACCCTTTGGCGACGAAGGCGCGGCCAATCATATGCGCCTCGCCCCCAGCCATGATGCACCGGGCGTCGAGATTTTCGTTTATGGTGTCAGCGGCGGCGCGTTTCCCGCCCGCCAGCATGAGCAAGCCAGCCGCGCCATTGCCCGCATGCACGGGCTCGACCCGGCGCGCGCCCTGTTCATCGAACAGGCCCCAGCAGCGATCGCCGCGGGCGCATTCCACAATGATGTTGTCGCGGTCGCCAATGGTCCGGTACTCTTCACGCATGAGCGCGCCTTTGCCGATCGCGATGCCGCTTACGCCGCCATCCGTGCCGCCGCGCCATGGTGCGAGATTGTGGAAGTGAGCGAGGCGGATGTGCCGCTCGCCGACGCGATCACCAGCTATCTGTTCAATGCACAGCTCGTCACGCTGCCTGACGATGCCGGCATGGCGTTGATCGTCCCGCTGGAGAGCGTCGAGACCCCCAGTGTTGCCCGCACGCTGGAACGGCTGACCGCTGGCAACGGCCCGATCCGTCAGGTGATCCCGGTTAATGTCCGCCAGTCGATG
>JBOFDB010000503.1:0-1041 GCA_051646545.1 Sphingomonas sp. | reverse complement strand
TGCCAAACGCCGCGACGCTCTCAATCATGCCGCAACGGCTTCAGGGGCGCGGGCGGTATGACACGCGAATTGGCGGCGGCGGGCGACATCGCCACGGGCAGCATCATCGGCAGGGCAATCGAGCCCCATACCGGCACCGCCGCCAGCCATGCCGAGGGTCATGGACTTTGCCTCAACTGCGGCACCGCGCTTGGCGGCGACTATTGCGCGCGCTGCGGCCAGCCGGCGCATGTCCATATGACGCTGATGTCGATCGGCCATGACGTGCTGCACGGCGTTTTTCATTTCGACGGCAAGATCTGGCGCACCTTGCCGCTGTTGTTTACCCGCCCCGGCGCGTTGACGCGGCGCTATATCGCCGGTGAGCGGGCGCGGTTCGTGTCGCCGCTCGCGCTGTTCCTGTTCTCGGTGTTCCTGATGGTCGCCACGTTTGAGACGATTGGCGGCCCGCTCAGCGAGCTGGCCCATGCCACCCGCGATGGCAAGCAACTGAGCGCTGCGCAAGTCGAGGCCGTGCTCGCCAAGGATCGCGCCCAGCTTGCCGCGCTGCGCGCCGAGCGGGCCAGGATCGTGGCGGCGAAAGGGGGTAGCGACGCAATCGACGGGCGGATCGACAAGATCAACGAAGATGTCGAGGGCCTGCAGGTCGTGCACGACATCAACACGGGCCAGGTGCCCAAGGTGAATACCGATCCCGCCAATCTCAAGATCAACACCGGCAGCGCCGCGCTGAATGTGCGGATCAGAACGGCGCTCGCCAGTCCCGAGCTATTCTTCTACCGGATGCAGGCCAGCGCCTACAAATTCAGCTGGATGCTGATCCCCATTTCGCTGCCGTTTATCTGGCTGTTGTTCGCCTTCCGCCGCGATGTCGGGCCTTATGATCACGCCATTTTCGCGATCTACTCGCTTTCTGCGATGACCTTGGGCGTCGTGGGGTTGAGCTTGCTGCGGGCGATCGGCCTGCCGTAAGGAGTGATCGGGGTGGCGCTCGTCATCGGGCCGCCGCTCCATATGTATAAGCAATTGCGCGGTGCTTAC
>JBOFDB010000041.1:0-2013 GCA_051646545.1 Sphingomonas sp. | reverse complement strand
GATCGAGAAGCTGAGCCGCGGGCTGATTTCGCCGCGCTTCGTGCTGTTCGCGATTGTCGGCGGGCTGGGTCTGGGTGTTCACCTGGCCGTGCTGGCGCTACTGATCGACTTGGGCGTGCGCTTCCTGTCGGCGCAAGGCGTCGCGGTGGTCGCCGCGATCATTTTCAATTACATCGTCAATAACGAGTTCACCTATCGCGATCGCCGCCTGACCGGGCTGGATTTTGTCGGCGGCATGGTGGTGTTTGCGATCATCTGCTCGATCGGCGCGATCGCCAATATCGGCGTCGCCAATCTGGCGGTCGAGGAAAATGCGAGCTGGTCGCTGGCGGGGATCGCAGGCGCGCTGATGAGCGCCATTTTCAACTTTGGCGGCGCGAGCAGCCTGGTGTGGGGGCGGCGACGCTGGCGCACTGGCCGTTAGCGCCAATGCCGCGAATGTTCCCTAATGTTCCTACTGACCATGGCCGTGGTTGCCCGGCGCTGGCGGTTCCCCTTTCAGCGGGCGTGGCAAGCAGCATCGACGATAATAAAGAGCCCTGCCACGATGGCATGCGGGGCAGGCGTAGGACAGCGCATGACGTGATGCGACGGCGCCTCAAACGGTCGGCGGCGACCCGGGCAGGATCACGGTAACACGCAAGCCGCCCAGGGGCGATACGCCCGCTTCAATCCGGCCATGATGCGCCTCGACAATGGCTTGCGCCGTTGCCAGGCCCAGGCCCGAGCTGGTGCCGGTTTCGCCCGCGCCATAGGCGGTGCGATAAAAGGGTTCGAACAGGCGCTGGGCGAGATCGACGTCGATCCCGGGAGCGCTATCGTCGATGATCAGGCGCCACGCGTTGCGGCTACCCTCCAGCCCCAGGACGATTTCGCCGCCCTTGGGCGTGTAATGCAGGCTATTGTCGATGAGCGCGGTGAACAATTGCTCGATGCGCGGCCCGTCCCATTTGACGATGATGGTCGAGGTTGGCAGCGCGGCCGTGGTCAACTGCACACCTGCCGCTTCGGCCCGGCGACGATTGGCCCACATCGCATTGTGGATGAGCGCGCAGGGATCGACCGGCCCGAAGGTGACGGGCAAGCGGCCAAGATCGGCAAGCGCCACGGCATGAAGGTCATCGGCCATTTCGACCAGCCGCTGGACCTTGTCGCTGATCGACAGCAATTCGTCCTGCGCCACGTCGCGCCCCAATTGGTGAAGCTCGGCCAGCCGGTCGCATACCGCGCGTACCGGCGCTTGCAATTCCTGCGCGATTCCAACCAGAAAGCTGCGTCGCGCGGTCTCCACGCGATCAAATGACCGGGCGATCCGGCCCAGATTGCGCATGGTGAGCGCGGTTTCGATGGGCCCGCCTTCGGTGAAATCGGCGTTGAAATTGCCATCCGCCACCTGAACGCTTGCCGCGTAAAGTCGGCGCTGCGGCCGCGTCCATTGCGCGGCGATGAAGCGGGTAAAGATCAACGACAGAACCAGCGCCACGCCAAAGGTCGCGCTGATGATGACGATCATCGCCCGGGCAAAGTCGATCCCCGCGGCAGTGTCGCTCTGGGCGGGCAGGAATAGCGCCAGCAAATAGAGCGTCGCCGAAATGAGGATCGCCGCCGCGCACGACAGGATCAGCAGCGTAATCGCCGCCAGCAGCAGAAACAGGCTGCTGAACACCCGCACTGTCTTTCTCCCCCATGCGCGTGATCGACGAATCACCCGCAAATCCCAATAGCCTAGGTTATAGGGATGTCGAGGTTTGGCCGAAATGGATTAATCATGGCGTTGCGCCGGGCCGTCCCCGCTCGGGACGGCGCTCGCCAGCGCCGCCAGTACGGGCGCTGTCCAGCGGGGGTGGCAGATCAGCAAATCGGGCAGGAACGGGTCGGCGCAATTATAGGTCAGCGGGCTGCCGTCGAGGCGCGAGGCATTCATGCCAGCGGCAAGCGCCACCGCCGCCGGCGCGCAATTATCCCATTCATATTGCCCGCCATCATGGAGATAGATATCGGCCAGCCCCTCAA
>JBOFDB010000518.1:0-6742 GCA_051646545.1 Sphingomonas sp. | reverse complement strand
TTGCTCGATACGAACGGAATAAGGGCCAAGGCCAGGTTCATATATTGGCCTTCAGAAAACCATCGACCACCCGGTTCAACTCGGGCGCGTCGAGCAGAAAAGCATCATGGCCAAACGCGCTCCTGAGCTCGACAAAGCTCGCCGCTGCCCCCGCCGCGTGAAGCGCATGCACGATCGCGCGCGATTCCGATGTGGGATAAAGCCAGTCGGTATCGAAGCTGACCAGGCAAAAGCGCGTCGCGGTGCCGCGAAAGGCGTTGGCGAGCAGGCCGCCATGCTCCTCCGCCAGGTCGAAATAATCCATCGCGCGCGTGATATAGAGATAGCTGTTGGCGTCGAAGCGATCGACGAAGCTCAGCCCCTGATGGCGCAGATAGCTCTCAACCTGAAAATCGGCGTCAAAGCCAAAGCTCTTGGCGTCGCGCGCCTGCAAGCGGCGGCCGAATTTCTCGGTCAGCCCGGCTTCGGACAGATAAGTGATGTGCGCCGCCATCCGCGCCACCGCCAGGCCCGATGCGGGCGCATCGCCGCCATAATAGTCACCGCCTGCCCAGTGCGGATCCGCCATGATCGCCTGGCGGCCGACCTCGTGGAACGCGATATTCTGCGCGGTGTGGCGCGCGGTCGAGGCAATGATTACCGCGTTTCGCACGCGTTTCGGATAGGTCGCCGCCCAGCTCAACGCCTGCATGCCGCCCATCGACCCGCCGATCACCGCTGCCAGTCGGGCGACGCCCAGATGGTCGAGCAGCATCGCTTGCGCCCGCACCATGTCGCGAATGGTGATGACGGGGAAGCGCATGGCATGGGGACGCCCATCGGCGTCAAGGCTGGCCGGGCCGGACGAGCCCATGCAACTGCCCAGCACATTGGCGCAGATGATGAAATGCCGCGCCGGATCAACCGGCTTTGCCGCCCCCACCATCCGCGTCCACCAGCCGGGCTTGCCCGTGATCGGGTGATTGCTGGTGACATGCTGGTCACCGGTCAGCGCGTGACAGATCAGGATGGCATTGCTGGCATCAGCATTCAGCGTGCCATAGGTTTCATAGGCAATGTCGACCGGCGCCAGGCTGCCGCCACCATCAAGGATCAACGGCCCCGGCAGCTTTACCTGGCGATCAAGGCCGAAACGCGCATCATCGGTCATTGCGCGCTGGCGCTAGGGCGCGACCGCTTGCCTTGTCAACGCAGGCCCGTCTATGCCGCTCCCCGCCATGATCGAAAGCCCCCTCTCCGCGCCCGCCGCCAAGCCCTGGGTGATGGCGATTGCCCCCTATGTCCCCGGCCGCGCGACCGCAGACGACGGGCGCACGATCATCAAGCTGTCAGCCAATGAAAACCCGCTCGGCACCCCGGCAGGGGCGAGCGTTGCGCTGGCCGAGGCACGTACCTCGCTCGATCGTTATCCCGATCCCGGCGCGACCGCGCTGCGCGAGGCGCTGGCGGCGAAATATGGCCTCGATCCGCAGCGCATCATCTATGGCACCGGGTCAGATGATGTGCTCCATCTGGCGGCAGGCGCTTTTGCAGGGCCGGGCGACGAAGTAATCTACGTCAATTACGGTTTTGCGGTCTATGAGATCGCGACACGGCGGGTCGGCGCGACTCCGGTGGTTGCCCCCGACAAGGACTATGCGACCGATGTCGATGCCATCATGGCGTGCGTGACCGATCGGACCCGGATCATTTTCATTGCCAACCCCAATAACCCGACAGGCACCTATACCCCGCGTGCCGAAATCGAGCGCCTTCACGCCGCCCTGCCGGCCCATATTCTCCTCGTCCTCGACCATGCTTATGCCGAATATCTTGACGCGGCGGAGGATGATGGCGGCCTTGCGCTGGCAATGACCGCGCCCAACGTGCTGGTGACGCGCACCTTCTCCAAAATCTACGGCCTCGCCGCCGAGCGGATCGGCTGGGGCTATGGCGCGGCGCCGCTGATCGAGGCGATGCACCGCATTCGTTTGCCCTTCAACATCACCACCGCCGGGCAGCATGCCGCGATCGCCGCGCTGGCGGACGATGGCTTTGTCGCGGCGACCCGGGCGCACAACGCGCAGTGGCGGGCGTGGTTTGCCGAACAGATGGCCGCGCTTGGCAATGCCGGGATCCGCGCCATTCCGTCCAAAGCCAATTTCGTGCTGGTGTTGTTCGAAGGCACGGTAACGGCGGAGACGGCCTATGCGGCGCTGATGGCGGCGGGCTATGCTGTACGCTGGCTGCCCAATCAGGGCCTGCCGCACGGCCTGCGCATCACCATTGGCACCGAGAGCGATATGCACGCGGTCGTGGACGTCTTGCGCCGTCTGGCCACCGGGCAGGGGTGATGCTGCCCTTTGCGCGCGTCACCATCATTGGCCTGGGGCTGATCGGCGGATCGATCGCGCGGGCGGTGCGCCAGCATATGCCGACCGTCCGGCTGACCGGGCACGACGCCGATCCCGGTGTTCGCGAGGCCGCCCGGGCTATCGCTTTTTGCGATGATGTGACCGACACGCCGGGCGCGGCGGTGATCGACGCCGATCTCGTCATTCTGTGCGTGCCACCGGGTGCGATGGGCGCGGCGGCGGCGGCGATCCGCGATGACTTGCCCGCTGATGCGATCGTCAGCGATGTCGGCAGCTGCAAGGCCGACGTCGCGCGGGCGCTGACCGAGGCGCTGCCCGGCGCCACCATCGTCCCCGCGCACCCCGTCGCCGGGACCGAGCGCAGCGGGCCTGAGGCAGGCTTTGCCACCCTGTTCCACAATCGCTGGTGCATCGTCACGCCGATTGTCGGCATGCCCGACGCCGCCGCCACCCGCGTCGCCGATTTCTGGCAGCGGCTCGGCGCCAATGTCGAAATGATGGCGCCCGAGCATCATGACCGCGTGCTCGCCATCACCAGCCATTTGCCGCACCTGATCGCCTATACCATTGTCGGCACCGCTTCCGACCTGGAGGAAGTGACGCGCGGCGAGGTGATCAAATATTCCGCCGGCGGTTTTCGCGATTTTACCCGTATCGCCGCCTCCGATCCGGTGATGTGGCGCGACGTTTTCCTCTCCAACCGCGAAGCGGTGCTGGAAATGCTGCAGCGATTTTCCGAAGATTTGACCGCGCTGCAACGCGCCATCCGCTGGGGCAAGGGCGACGAGCTGTTCGAGCTGTTCAGCCGCACCCGCGCCATTCGCCGTGGCATCATCGAGCAGGGCCAGGACGATCCCGCCCCCGATTTCGGGCGAAGCCACGAGTAGGTGCGGCACGTCATCTGTTCGTCCCGAGCAACGTCGAGGGACGGGGTGCCTCGCCGAGTTAAGCCGAGCGTGTCTCGACCGCGCTCGGCAGGAACGGTTTTTTGGATTTTACCCCAGCCGGTTGATCGACGCGTGGACCCGCGCCTCAATGTCGCGCCGGGGCAAGCCCGGGGCGATCGGTTCGCCAAAGTCGAACGTCACGACCCCTGCGCGTTTCGCCCCTTTCTTCGGCCACAGCTTGCCGCTGTCGATCGCAATCGGCACCACGGCGAGGTCAAGCATCCGGTACAGCCCGGCAAAGCCCGATTTTAGCGGCGGCGCCTCGCCTTGCGCCACGCGCGTTCCTTCGGGGAAAATCACGACCGATCGGCCCTGGGCAATCGCCGTCCGCGCCTGATCGATCATCTGGCGCAGCATCGCTGCCGATCCTGCCCGGTCAACGACAATCACGCCATAGCGCCGCGCCGCCCACCCCCAGATGGGAATGCGCGCCAATTCCTGCTTCATCACCGGCACGGGATCGTGCAGCGCCAGTACCAGTTCCAACGTCTCGTACATGGCATGGTGCTTGGCGGCATAAAGCATGGGCTGGGTGGGAATGGCGCCGACGAAGCGGCTGCTGATGCCAAGCAGGGCGCTTGCCGACCAGCGGTGGAAATGCGCCCAGCCCCGCACATTGGCCGCCAGCGCCCGCTTCCCCAGCAGCGCCGTTACCGGCGTCGCCAGCACGAACAGCACCGATCCCGAATAAAAGACCAGCTTGAACAGCAGGGTGCGCAGGCCTGCGCTCATTCGCCAAGCCCCATCAACAGCGCGCCGCGACGGACCAGGAACTTCTGATATTCGGCGATCAACAGCGGCAACCGCGCCGCGCCGGTGGGCACGCCATCGCCGATCACGGTCACATCGCTGCCCAGCACATGCGTCAGCTCCAGCTGTGCCCGGCGCAGATGCCAGTCAGATGTTACCAGCCGGACGCTGCGATAATGGTGGGCGCGCACCCATTGCGCGGTTTCTTCGGCATTGGAGCGTGTATCGATCGCCTGCCGCCCCAAATCGACGCAGCAAGCGAACAAATCGGGTGAGACGTGGTATTTGGCGGCAAGCTCGGTGGGGCGCACGCCCGGCGCGACACCCGTCACCAGCATCCGCTGCGCGCGATGCGCCTGCATCAGCGCCAGGCCGCGGTCGATCCGGCCGGGCCAGCCGGTCGGCACAACAATGGCGTCGGTCCTCCGGTCATCGGCGGGGCCGGGCAAGGCCAGCATGAACCACGCAAAGCCCAGCACCCAGGCAAGCGCCACCAGGCCGATCGCATTGCGGATCACAGATACCGCCTCAACGCCGCCAGCACGGCATAGCGCGCCGCGACGGTGGCGAGCAGCGCGAAAGCGATGGGCGTTGCGACCAGCAGCCCCCAATCGGCATGGCCCAGCGTGATCGACCCCAACAGGTCCGACCCCAGCGCCGCCAGCCGGCTGCCCACAAAGGCGATGACCGCCATTGCCGCGAGCGTGCCGAGCGCGCCGCCGATCAGCGTGTCGAGCGCAATGCGGCGCTGGAACAGCCGGGCAATCTGCATGTCGGTCGACCCCAGCATGTGGAGGATTTCGATCGTGTCGCGATGCGTATCCAATCCGGCCCGCGCCGCCAGCACCACGACCGTCGCCGTCGCCGTCGCCATCAGCAGCACCAGACCCGCCGCCAGCGCGATGACGATCCTCATGAAATTGCTGATCGGCGCCATCCAGCGTTCATGCCGGTCAATCCGCGCGGTGGGCACAGCCGCCTGCACCGCCTGCGTCACCGCCGCCACCGCACCGTCATCACCGCTCGTCAGGTCGACATCGATCATGGCGGGGACAGGCAGGTCGGGGTCGGCGCCATCCTCCCCCAACCAGGGGCGCAGCATCTGCGCCAGGGCGGCGCGATCAACCTCTGTTGCCCGCGACACCCGGGGATGGTGGCGCAGCGCATCTAGTGCTGCTTGCGTATCCCGGCTGCGGGCAGCATCACTCGCCTCAACGATCTGCACGGTCAGCCGCCCGGTAATCTGGCGATCGAGCAGCGTGGCGCCCGCCAGAGTCGCCAGGCCCAGCGCGGCTGCCAGCACGGTCAGGAACAGCATGATCGCCATGATCCACGTCATCGCGCGCGTGCGCCGCCCATCGTCGAGCAGGCGCCGGTCCGCCGCTGGCGTGATGAGCCGCAGCTTCATGACGAGGCAGCCGATGGCGGGAAGCGCAGCGACCCCGTGGGATCGAGCAGCTTGCCCTTGTCGAGCCGCATCATCCGCGCGCTCTGGATACGGCCGAGCAGGTGAAAATCGTGCGTCGCCACCACAACCGTGGTCCCCAGCCGATTGAGCGAATCAAACAGATGCAGCAGGCGTTCGGCCATGTCGGGGTCGACATTGCCGGTGGGTTCATCGGCGACCAGGATTTCCGGCCGACTGATCACCGCGCGCGCAATCGCGACACGCTGCTGCTCGCCGCCCGACAGCGTTTCGGGCTTGGCGTCGACCCGGTCGGACAGGCCGACCCAGGCCAGCATTTCGCGCACGGGCGCTTCGACATCGCTTTCCGGAACACCCGACACCCGCAGCGGCAGGGCGATATTGTCATAGGCCGACAGGTGGGGCAGCAGGCGAAAATCCTGAAACACCACGCCAATGCGGCGGCGAAAGCCCGGCAATCGTTCGCGCGGCAGCGTCACGGCATCCTCGCCAAACAGCTTGATCGCCCCCCGCGTCGGCCGCTGCGCAAGATAAAGGAGCTTGAGAAGCGATGTCTTGCCCGCGCCCGAGGCGCCGGTGAGGAAATAAAATGCGCCCCGCGTCAGGGTGAAATTCAGGTCAACCAGCGTTTCCGGGCTGTTGCCATAACGCAGGCCGACATTTTCAAACTGAACGATATTGGCCATCGACCCGGCGCTCTTGCCCTAACCCATGGCACCCCCGGCGGCGCCGCTCACCCCTGCCATCGCACGGGCCGCGTCGACGCTCAAGCGCGGTTGCCGGTTGCGCCGCCTCTTGCCACGATTCGCGAACGGGTGTTTAGATGGTGGGCGAGCACCGGCGGGGGGAGCCGGGTGCCGGCAAGATGGCTTGACGACGCGATGATCCTAGAATGCAGCGAATGCGGTACGCGCTATCTGGTGCCCGACAGCGCCATCGGCGCCGACGGCCGGGTGGTACGGTGCGCCAATTGCAAGCATAGCTGGTTCCAGGCCGCGCCCGCGACGCTCGACCTGACGCAGCGCGTCGACGCGCCACGCGCCGCGCTGGTGCCGCCACCGCAAACCGCGCGCCCCGCACCAGTTGGCAGTGTCACGGGCAACAGCGATGGCTTTGACGCTTTTGCGCATCAGCCGCCGTTCCGGCCGCGGCGCAACCCGGCGCGGCGCCGGACGATTACGGCCGTGGCGGCGGGCGTGGCGATGCTGGTCGGCTTTGGCAGCATGGTGTGGACGGGCGCCCCCGGTCTGGCCGGTGCGCTGGGG
>JBOFDB010000126.1:0-1380 GCA_051646545.1 Sphingomonas sp. | reverse complement strand
ATTTTCGTCCTCGCCTGTTTCGTCGGCTATTACGTCGTCTGGCAGGTGACGCCGGCCCTGCATACGCCGTTGATGGCAGTGACCAATGCGATCAGCTCGGTGATCATCGTCGGTGCGCTGGTGGCGAGTGCGGCGGCGGGATCGGCGGCCTCGACATGGTTGGGGCTGCTGGCGGTGGTGCTGGCGAGCATCAACATCTTCGGCGGCTTTGCCGTCACGCAGCGGATGCTGGCGATGTACAAGAAGAAGGAGCGGCCGACGGCAAAATGAGGCCGCCGGGCATCGTCATTGCGAGGAGCGCAGCGACGAAGCAATCCAGCGAGCGCGTGGAGATGGATTGCTTCGCTGCGCTCGCAATGACGAAGAAACGCAAAGACGCGATGACGAATTGGGGGTTTTGACCGAATGACCGAAGCAGTCGCCGTAAATCCCTGGGCCGCGCTGGCCTATCTGGTCGCAGGCGTGTGCTTCATCCTCGCGTTACGCGGGCTGTCGAGCCCCGAGAGCAGCCGCCAGGGCAATCGCTATGGCATGATCGGTATGACGATCGCGGTGCTGACGACGCTGGTGACGCATGTGCCTTATGAGACGCCCAAGGTCGCTATCGAATACTTGCCGGGGCCAAATCTGGGGGCAGTTGGCTTGATCCTCGCCGCGATCGCCATCGGCGCGGCGATCGGCATCACCACCGCGCGGCGCATCCAGATGACGGCGATGCCGCAGCTCGTCGCGGCGTTCCACTCGCTGGTCGGTCTTGCCGCCGTGCTGGTCGCGGGGGCGGCGTTCCTCAATCCCGATGCGTTCGGCATTGCGGAAGCCGGCATCATCCATGTCCAGAGCCGCATCGAAATGGGGCTGGGCGTCGCGATCGGCGCGATCACCTTTTCGGGCTCGGTCATCGCCTTCGCCAAGCTCAACGGCAATATGTCGGGCAAGCCAATCCTGCTGCCCGCACGCCACATCATCAACCTCGGCACGCTGGCGGCGATCCTCGGTCTGGTCGCCTATTTCACCCAGGATCAGTCGCCCTGGATTTTCTGGACCATTACGGGCCTGAGCTTCGCGATCGGCTTCCTGCTCATCATCCCGATCGGCGGGGCGGACATGCCGGTCGTGGTGTCGATGCTCAACAGCTATTCGGGCTGGGCGGCTGCGGCGATGGGCTTCACGCTCCATAACACCGCGATGATCATCACTGGCGCGCTGGTCGGCTCGTCGGGCGCGATCCTGAGCTACATCATGTGCAAGGCGATGAACCGCAGCTTCATCAGCGTCATCGCCGGCGGCTTTGGTACGGAGGCATCGGCGGCGGGCGGCGAGGGCAAGGAGCAGCGTCCTTGGAAGCGCGGCTCTGCTGAAGACGCAGCTTACATGATGCAG
>JBOFDB010000331.1:0-1265 GCA_051646545.1 Sphingomonas sp. | reverse complement strand
ACGGCGATGACGCCGATTACCGCACCGACAAGCGTCATTCGATCGTGATCGAAAGCCGAAAGGTGCGCAGCGGCGACACGTTGACCCTGGCACTGGCGCCGGGCGGCGGGCAGGCGATCCGGTTTGTGGCGCCGGGAGGGAAACGCAAATGATCGCGCGGTTCATCAAACACGCCGCGCTGCGGCTCGCGGCCCTGCTGGCGCTGGCGCTGGTGGTGGCCGGGTTCGCGACGCCGGCTTTGGCGGAGGACATGGGCCGCTTTGTCACCATCGACGCGATGCCGTCCGCCAACATCGCGCCGGTGCGCGTCACCATCTGGCTGCCACCCGGCTATGACACCAGCAAGCGCCGCTACACCGTGGTTTACATGCATGACGGGCAGAATCTGTTTGATCGCAAGCGCTCCAATTTCGACAAGGTGTGGGCCGCCGACAAATCGGCGCTGCGGCTGATCGCGGCGAAACGGGTGGCGCCGTTCATCATCGTCGGCGTCGACCAACCGGGCGAGGCGCGGTATCGGCAATATTTCCCGCAACGCCTTTACGGCATGGCGGACGCCAAGCTGCGCGCCGACATTGACACGACCGCCAAGGGGCTGCTGTTCGGCGACGCTTATCTGCGGTTCCTGACCGACGAATTGAAACCGCGCATCGACCATGATTATCGCACGCTAAGCGATCGCGACCATACCGTCGTCGTCGGCTCCAGCATGGGCGGTCTCATCTCCTGCTATGCGCTCGCCGAGCGGCCCGACGTGTTCGGGCGGGCGGGCTGCGTGTCGACGCATTGGCCGCTGACGTTCAACCTGACGTTGCAGCCCGACGACACCAGGCCTGCCCTGTGGAAAGCCTATCTGTCGCAAAAGCTCGGCAAGCCCAAGGAGCGGCACTTGTGGATGGACCATGGCGACCAGACGCTCGACGCCGCCTATCCGCCGTTTCAGGCGCAGATTGATGCGGACCTGATCCAATTGGGCTGGAAAAAAGGCCGCGACTTTGCAAGCCGCAGCTATCCCGGTGCCGCGCACGAGGAAAATGCCTGGGCAGCACGGATGGACGACATTTTCGGCTGGCTGTTGCCGCGGCGATGACCGACGCGCCACTTCGCATTGTCGTGCTTGGCGGCGGCACCGCGGGGTGGATGGCGGCCAATCTGTTTGCGACCAGCTGGACCGGCACGGGCGGCACGCGCCGCGCCGAGGTGACCGTGATCGAATCGCCCGATATCGGCATTATCGGGGTGGGGGAGGGATCAACCCCGCAACT
>JBOFDB010000242.1:0-1357 GCA_051646545.1 Sphingomonas sp. | reverse complement strand
GACATCGGCGAAGATGTTGAATTCGGCGACCGGCGTGATGTTGCCCAGGGTCGTCGAGCCGCCCATGACGGTGATCTCGCGGATCCAATTCTTCAGCCGCGGCTCGCGGCGCAGTGCCATGGCGATATTGGTTTCCGGCCCGATGGTGGCGAGGATCAGCTCCTGCTTGTGCCGCTCGGCCATGTCGATGATGAAGTCGACGGCATGGGTGTCGATCACCTTGCGCGTCGGCTCCGGGATTTCGGCGCCGTCGAGTCCGCTCTTGCCGTGCATGGCGGCAATGCCGACCGGTACCTGGGCCAGCGGCTCGGCGCAGCCCTTGGCCACGGGTACGTCGAGCTTGCCCATCTCGACCACCGCCAGCGCATTGCGCGTGGTGTTCTCGAGCGAGTTGTTGCCGTGCACGCTGGTGACCCCGACCAGGTCCATATGGCGCGCGGCGAACAGGATGGCGACCGCGTCGTCGTGGCCGGGATCGCAGTCAATCAGGATTTTCTGTTTGGTGGCCATGGCGTCCTCCCCGGTGCGAAATCTCGAATCGGAACCTTGGCCTCGGCGTGATCGCGCGCCAACCGCCAATTGCTCAAACCGGCCCCGCGCCGATGAACGGCGCGATGGCGCGTGCCGCTATGGACACGGCCGCGCTGTGCTTTAGGCTTTCGTGCAGGTCGTGTCTGAATAGGCCTGTTCGAGTCCCGCCATGCCCGCCGCCGCTTCCAGCCTCGTCATCAACCCCGCCGATGGGGGTCTTCATCGCGGTGGCCAGCGTTTCGACGCCTGGGCGCTGGACTGGGGCAAGGCCCAGGGACCTGGGAGCAACGCGCCGGTCGACGGCGTCGTGGTGAGCCCGGTCGAGGCAGTCAGCCATCTCTTCGCCCGGGCCGGCACGCGCCGCATTCCGGTCGGCGTCATCGGGCCGCGCGACGCGACGCCGACCGAATATGAGCGCGCCCACAGTCTCGGTCTGGCGCTCGCCCAGATCGGCTTCACGGTCATTTGCGGCGGCCGGGCAGGGGCCATGGAAGCGGTGTCGAAGGGCGTCGCGGCCGGCGGCGGCCAACCGATCGGCATCCTGCCCGATCACGACTGGCGCGAGGCCAATGATCACGTCGCCATTCCGCTCACCACCGGCATCGGCGAGGCGCGCAATGCCATCATCGCCACTGCCTCCTTCGCCCTGGTCGCGGTCGGCGGCGGATATGGCACATTGTCGGAAATGGCGCTCGGGCTCAGGCTCGGCCGGCTGGTGATCGCCATGCCGGAGGCTCACCAGGTCGATGGCGCGGTTGCGCTGGCGGCCATTCCCGATGTGCTCGATTGCCTCTGCCGCCGTTATCTCGCGCTCGATGGAGCATGA
>JBOFDB010000063.1:0-13835 GCA_051646545.1 Sphingomonas sp. | reverse complement strand
GAAATCGAACAGGCTTCCGACGCCAATCGCGCCGAGGAAATCGGCGATTTGCTGTTCGCGGTCGTCAACTGGGCACGCCATCTCGGCATCGACGCCGAAGCTGCCTTGCGCAACGCCAACGCCAAGTTCGAACGGCGCTTCCGCGCGATGGAAGCAATGAGCGGCGATGCCTTTGCCGGGCTCGGCCTCGATAGCAAAGAGGCCTTGTGGGCAAAGGCGAAGTTGGCCGAGCGCTGATCGCCCTCACCCGCCCGCCCCGCGCGGAACAAAACGGGGCCACAGATGCTGATGCGGTTAGCCGCGTTGCAAGAAGCGTTGATAATCCTGCTCAGCCAGCCGCACTTCGACGTGCGTGGTCATCTCTTCGGTCCAGCTGTCGATCACGTCGCCATGCTGGTGCAGCCACGCCATTGCCGCGCCATCGGCGGCATCGATGCTCAGGGTATAGCGCCGATGGCCCGCCGTCAGCCGGGCAGCGACCTGTACCTGCAGCGCCCCCACCCCCTCACCCGTCAGTGCCGATACGCAAACGACATTGCCACGCCGATCCGCCTCAGCCTGTAAGTCGGCGCGTTCCTCATCGGGCAGCAGATCGAGCTTGTTCCACGCTTCAAACCGCGGCGTCGCTTCGGCCACGCCGATTTCGGCCAGCACGGCCTCGACATCGGCACGCTGGGCCTCACTGTCCGGATGGGCGATGTCGCGAACATGGATCAGAATGTCGGCCGACACGACTTCTTCCAGCGTCGCCTTGAAGGCGGCGACGAGCTGCGTCGGCAAGTCTGACACAAAACCCACCGTGTCCGACAGGATCGCCTTGTCGATGCCGGGGAGCGAAATCTGCCGCAATGTGGGGTCGAGCGTTGCGAACAACAGGTCCGCCGCCATGACGTCAGCCCCGGTCAAGCGATTGAACAGTGTCGACTTGCCGGCATTGGTATAGCCGACCAGCGCGATGACCGGCCACGGCGCGCGCTGGCGACGGTCGCGATGCAGGCCGCGCGTGCGGCTGACTTGCGCCAGCTCGCGTCGCAACCGCGCCATACGATCGCGGATCAATCGCCGGTCGGCCTCGATCTGGGTTTCGCCCGGGCCGCCCAGAAAGCCAAAGCCGCCACGCTGGCGTTCAAGGTGAGTCCAGCTCCGCACCAATCGACCGGCCTGATAATCGAGATGGGCGAGTTCGACTTGCAATCGCCCCTCGGCGGTCGCGGCGCGCTCGCCGAAAATTTCGAGGATCAGGCCGGTGCGGTCGATCACCTTGGCCTCCAGCGCGGTTTCCAGATTGCGCTGCTGCACCGGGGTCAGCGCCGCATCGAACACGACCAGCGACGCCTCCCCCATCGCCACCGATGCCTTTAATGCCTCGACCTGGCCGCTGCCGATCAGCGTGCCCGGGCGCGCCGTGCGGACACGAAAGGCGATGCGATCGACCACAAGGAGCCCGATCGCCGCCGCAAGCCCCGCCGTTTCCTCGAGCCGAGCCTCAACCGAGCGCGCCGCGCCGCCCTGATCAGGCAGAACAACGATGGTATGGGCGCCACGGGCAAATTCGCCGCGGTCGCGATCAAAGCCGGTCGTGGTCAATCCTGTTCCGACCCGGCTTCCTCAGCCAGATTGAGCGGGTGCGCCGGCTGGATCGTCGAGACGGCGTGCTTATAGACAAGCTGCGCCATGCCGTCGCGCGTCAGCAGCATGCAAAACAGGTCAAACGCGGCAATATTTCCCTGCAACATCACGCCGTTGACCAGGAACATTGTCACCGGCTCTTCGGATTTGCGAACCGCGCTCAGGAACACTTCCTGCAACAGCGGCGATCGCTTCTGGCTATCCCCCATCGCGTCGGTAATCGCTTGGGTGTCGAGCAGGCCCGACGGCATGATCGTTGAGATGGCGTGCTTGTAGATGAGCTGCGATTGCCCGTCGCGGCGCAGCAGCACCGAAAAATTATCGAACCACGTCACGATCCCCTGCAGCTTCACGCCCTTGACGAGGAACATGGTGACCGGAGTCTTGGATCGGCGGAGCGCGTTCAGGAACAGGTCCTGGAGCGAGGCTTGTTTGTCAGCCATGTACTATCCTGTTGTTCTTGGCGGGTCTTTCCCGCGGTGCGCCGGTTCCCGGCGTCGGATTGATGCACCGTCCCGGTGCGTCGCGCGATTATTTAGGCATTGCGACCGCCTGCGTCCATATGCAGCGGGCTATTCCTCCCCCCGCGTTTCGGTGATGCCCAGCAGCTTCAGCTTGCGGTGCAGCGCGGAGCGTTCCATCCCGATAAAGGTCGCGGTGCGCGAAATGTTCCCCGAAAAACGCCGAATCTGGACGCGGAGATATTCGCGCTCAAACGCTTCGCGCGCCTCGCGCAGCGGGGTGGCCATGATCGTGCCTACGGTGGTGCCAACCCCGAAATCGCCCTGGTTGCCAAGCACTTCGCCCGGCAACAGATCAACATCGATGCGGCCGATGCGATCGCCCGGCGCGAGGATCACGGTCCGCTCCACGACATTGCGCAGCTGGCGCACATTGCCCGGCCATTCATAGCTTTGCAGCGCCACCATGGCGTCGGCGGCGACATCCGGGGTCGGCACGCGGCGCTCGCTTGCATAATGCGCGACGAAATGATCGACTAGCGCGGGAATATCCTCGCGCCGCTCGGCCAGGCTGGGGATGCGGACGGGAACGACGTTGAGGCGGTAATAGAGATCCTCGCGGAACCGCCCCTCGGCAATTTCGCGGGCAAGATCGCGCGCCGTCGCCGAAACCACCCGCACATCGACGCGCACCACCCGCTGCCCGCCGACGCGGGAAAAGCTCTGCTCGGTCAGCACGCGGAGAATTTTTCCCTGGGTCGCGATCGGCATATCGGCAATTTCGTCGAGGAACAGCGTGCCGCCATGCGCCTGTTCGAGCAGGCCGTGACGCACCACGTCGCCGCCCTCCTCAATACCGAACAGCTCTTCCTCCATCCGGTCGGGTTCCATGCGCGCCGCGCTGACGACAACGAACGGGCCGCTTGCTCGCTGGCTCCAGCCATGGAGCAAGCGCGCGGCGACTTCCTTGCCGACGCCGGCTGAGCCGGTGATCATGACGCGGCTGCCCGTCGGCGCGACCCGCTTCAGCGTCGCGCGCACCGCGTTGATCGAGGGCGAATTGCCGGTCAGGTCATGGTCGCGGCCCGCTGACGCCCGCAAGGACGCAATTTCCTGGCGCAGCCGCTCGGGTTCGGTCGCGCGCTCGACGAGCAGCAACAGCCGCTCGGCCTCAAACGGCTTTTCGATGAAATCCACCGCCCCGCGGCGAATGGCCGCCACCGCCGTTTCCAGGCTGCCATGTCCCGAAATCACCAGAACCGGGATGGTCGGGTCGCGACGCTTCAGTTCGTCAAGCAGGTCCAGCCCGTCCAGCCGCGATCCCTGCAGCCACACATCGAGCAGAACGAGTGAGGGCCGACGCTGCGCGAAGGCTTCCAAAGCGGCGTCGCTATCCGCCGCCATGCGGGTTTCATAGCCTTCGTCTTCCAAAACCCCCGAAACCAGCTCGCGAATGTCAAGCTCATCATCAACTACCAGGATATCAAGCGCCATGAACGTCAGCCATTTCGTTGCGGAGTGAGGGCGACCAGACGGTCGGCCGCAGGCTCGGTTTCTTCGGGATATGAACGGTCGAGGCGCGCGAGCGCCGCGCCATCAAAGCTGAGCGTCACCAGCGTGCCGCCGCCCGGGCGATCGGCAAAGCTCATCGTGCCGAAATGTTCCTCGACAATCTTGGTGACGATGGCGAGACCCAGCCCGGTGCCCCGGCTGCGCGTGGTCATATAGGGTTCGATAATGCGATCGCGCTCTAGCGGCAGGCCGACGCCGGTGTCTGCCACGGTAATGACGCGGGCACCGGTGGCGGTGTCTTCCTGGATCGTCATGGCGATACGGCCGCGCGTGTCGTCGCCGCGCGCCTCGATCGCTTCGACGGCGTTCTTGACGATATTGGTCAGCGCCTGACCGATCTGACGCCGGTCGCAGACCAGATGCGGCGGAGGCTCGTCATGCTCCAGCGCAAAGTCGATATCGGCATGGGCGACTTCATGCAGAAACAACGCCTGACGCGCGATATCGACGAGCGATTCTTCGCGAAACACCGGCTTGGGCATGCGCGCGAAGGAGGAAAATTCATCAACGATGCGACGAAGGTCGGTCACCTGGCGGACGATGGTATCGGTCAGCCGGGCAAAAGTGCCGTCATCCTCGCCAATCTGCTTGGTGTAACGGCGGCGCAGACGCTCGGCAGCGAGCTGGATGGGGGTGAGCGGGTTCTTGATTTCATGCGCGATCCGCCGCGCCACGTCCGACCATGCTGCACGCCGCTGATCGAGCAATTGCTGGGTAATATCGTCGAAAGTCAGGATGGGGCCGGCATCGGCCCGCGCAATCTTGACGGCAAGGGTGCGCGCCTCACCGCACACCGCCACCTGAACAATGGCATCGCGATTGCCGCCGCCCAGCAAGGCCGCCAGCTCGTGCGCGGTATCGGCGAGCGGCTTGCCGACCGCGCGATTGTCCGTCGCCAGCATCGATGCAGCCGAATCGTTGATCAGCCGCACCGCGCCGCTTTCATCCACCAGGATGACGCCCGCCGTCACGCCTGACATCACTGCCTCGATCAGCGCGCGGCGGCTATCGAGCTGGTTATTGGCGCGAACCAGGGCGCTCGTCTGTTCCTGCAATCGCCCGGTCATCGCGTTGAACGCGTTGGCGAGCGTGCCGACTTCGTCATCGGCAACCGGCGCGGCGACGCGAGCGGTAAGGTCGCCATCGGCAACGCGGCGCGCGGCGGCGACCAGATCATTGACTGGCCGTACCAGTCGATCCGCTACCTGCAGCGCGATCCACACCGCAAATCCCACGATGAGCAGCGAAATGCCGAACAGGGCCGCGTTGAAGCGGATTTGCAGCGACCGCGATCGATTGACCAATGCCTGATAGGCGGTGACGACGCCCAGACCGCGCTTCACCAGCATCGCGCGGTTGCGATCAAACACGCGTCGGACGAACAGATAATTGTCCTTGCCCGATGTCAGCCGAGTGAGCGCGCCGGGCGCCTGCGGATCCTCGACGATAACGGCTTGCTGACCCGTATTGAGCTTGTCGATCAATTGTGGCGTCACGACTTTGTCGAGATCATGCTCATAGGGGTTGAGCAGAACGATCGAATTGATCTGCCGATCGGGCGTCTCGTGCAGGATCACGGCTTCGGACAATTCGCGCTGCAGCGTCTGATAGCCAAAGGCCTGCTGGAATTCGCGACCGTCGATCGGCATTGTCTTGAGGTAAAGTGAAATGTCCTTGCTCATCGCGGTGGCCTCCAAGCCGACGCGGTCAAGCTCTTGCCGATAATTTTCGCGCGCGATGTAAGAGGCGTTGTCGACCATTTCGCGGGCGCGATCAGAAAACCAGAATTCGACTCCATATTGGAACAGCACCGACGCGAAGATGACGACCAGCAGCGTCGGCACCGCCGAGATGAAGGAAAACAGCGCCACCAGCCGGACATGCAGCCGCCCCTTGCCGCCAATCGGCGATGCCGCCGCGCGCCGTTGCGCGACACGTCGGCCGATCAGGATCAGCAAGGCGATGCCCGGCAGCAAATTGGCGACCAGCAACGACGCGGCGAGCAATGGCGTCAGCGTCTGGCGGGGCGCCTGGCCTGACGTGATGATCAGATAGCTGGCAACGGCGATGGTGATCGACAGCGCAAGCACCGCGATCTCAACGATCCGCATCCAAGTCTCCCCATCCAGCGGATGGAGGCCCTTGCGGCCAGTTTTAGCCACGTTCATCGTTGCCCGAATACAACAGAAGCGTGGCCCCGAAAACACAGATTTGCATCGAGTCGCGCCAAAACGGTTCGCTTCTGCCGCATCAATCGCCGTCAGCGCCCGGATTGATCCCCAATTGATCGAGGCGCTTGCGCAGCGTGTTGCGATTAATCCCCATCGCACGGGCTGCGCGCAGCTGATTCTGGCCGTATCGCGCGAGCATCGCTTGAATCAACGGTCGCTCCACTTCGCCGATAATCCGGTCATAAAGCGTGCCGTCATCGATTGCCTGGGGGTGTTCGCGCGCAATCTGATCGAGCCGGGCGCGGATCGCGGTGGCAATCACGTCATTGCCGCTGCTGATGGTCGGCAGCGGGCCCGGCGCCAATCCGTTCGATCCCAGCGCGGACGAGATCTCGCTGGCGTCGATCACGTCATCGCGCGCCAGCACGACGACGCGGCGGACGATATTTTCAAGCTCGCGGACATTGCCGGGCCAGTCATGCGCCGCGAGCGCCTCCAGCGCCGCCTCGCTCAGCTGTCGGCGCGGCAGGCCCTCGGTAACCGCGCGCTCCACAAAATGACGGGCAAGCAGTGCAATGTCCTGGCGACGGTCGCGTAGGGGCGGCAGGGCGATGGGGACGACATTCAGACGATAGAACAGATCCTCGCGAAACTGGCCGCTCGCGACCAGCGCGGCAAGATCGCGGTTGGTCGCCGCGATGATGCGCACATCCGCCCGGATTGGCCGGGCACCGCCAACGGTAGTGAACTCGCCCGATTGCAGCACGCGCAGCAGCCGGGTCTGGGCGTCCATCGGCATGTCGCCGATTTCGTCGAGGAACAGCGTGCCGCCCGCCGCCTGCTCAAACCGCCCTGCCATCCGCGCCTGCGCGCCGGTAAAGGCGCCGCGCTCATGCCCGAACAATTCGGCCTCGATCAGCTCGCGCGGAATCGCCGCCATGTTGATCGCCACTAGCGGCCGTGCCCGGCGAGGGCCTAGATCATGAATGGCCTGCGCGACCAGTTCCTTGCCCGTGCCGCTTTCGCCGGTGATCAGCACCGTCAGGTCATTGGCGACGACGCGCGCGATGACGCGATAGACATCCTGCATCGCCATCGACCGGCCAATCAGCGGCAGCGCGGCATCGGCCTCGTCGATTGCGCTCGCCATCTGCCCCTGCCCCCGCGCCAGCGCGGCGGCCACCGCGCGGCTCAACGCATCGAGATCAAATGGCTTGGGGAGATAGTCATAAGCGCCAACCTCAGTCGCGCGCACCGCCGTGGTCAGCGTGTTTTGGGCTGAAAGGATGATGACGGGCAGCCCCGGATGGCTGGCCAGCACGCTCGCCGCCGCGTCAAGGCCATTGCCATCGGGCAGCACCACGTCGGATATCAGCAGGTCGGGCAGCTCGCTGTCGATTGCGGCGCGCATTTCCGCCAGCGTGGCGACGCTGCGAACATGGTGCCCCGCCCGCCGCAGGGCCTGGCCGACGACGGTCCTGATCGCTGTATCATCATCGACGACTAGAATATGCCCCACCGCCTCAACTCCGCCCACGCGGCAGGCGCAGCCGCAGGATCGTCAGCCCGCGCGCGCCATCGCGCTCATATTGGATGAACCCGCCCATATCGCGGACCAGCTTGTCGGCCAGCGCCAGGCCCAGCCCCTGCCCTTCGGGCTTGGTGGTCACAAAGGGATCGAACAGATGGTCAACCAGATCGGCCGGCGCACCCGGGCCATTGTCGACCACGCAAAGCTCGATCGGCAGCGGCCGTTTCGGCTGATCGGGTCCGGCATCGACCGACACGCCATGGCGATAGGCGGTCGTCAGGATGAGACGCGGGTCGGCCAGGTGCCGCGCCGCTTCGCTCGCGTTCTTGATAAGGTTGAGCAGCACCTGCAGCATCGCGTCACGATCGATCAGCACCGGCGGCAGCGATGGATCAAACCGCTCCTCGATCGCGATACCCCGCGCAAAGCCGGCACGCGCGACGCCGATCGCATGGTCGAGCAACGGATAGATATTCTGCGCCACCGGGCTTAACGGCCGGGTATCGGTGAAATCCTGCATCCGGTCGATCAGCGCGGCAATGCGATCGACTTCGCTGGTGATCAGACCGGTCAGCTCGCGTTGCTCGGGCGCGCCATCGCCGATCAACTGCGCCGCGCCGCGAATGCCCGACAGCGGGTTTTTTATTTCATGCGCCAGCATTTGCGCCGCGCCAATCGCCGCGCGCGCGCTCGCCCGATCGCCCCCCGCAACGCCCCGTCGTGATGCCGCCGCGCCATGTAGCGTCACGGTCCGCCAACCGGGGTGATCCGCCATCACCATTTCGGCATAATCGACGCGGACGCTGCCACCGCGTACCAGCCGGACAACGGTATCGAACGCGGCGACATCGCGCGCCTCGCTCCGGCCCGCGCGATCAAGCGGCGGCACGAAGATACTCGTCGCCATGCTGCCCAGCATCGCCCGTTCGGACAGGTTGATCAACGCCTCGGCCGCCGAATTGGCATAAGCGATGCGCCCCTGCGGATCGATCACCAGCACCGCGACCGGCAGCGTCCCCAACACATCGGCAAAGCGGGGCGCGGGCGGTCGATCGAGCCGTGGCTCAGGCGGCGGCGCGGACACGCCAGGGCGCATAAAAATCGGCAAGCATCGCCAGCACGATTTTGGGATCGGCTTCCTGGTTCACCCGATTGCGGAATTCCGCCGAGCCATGCAGGCCGCGCGTGTACCAGCCGATATGCTTGCGTGCGAGGTTGACGCCGGTTTGCACGCCGTAAAGCGACAGCATGGCGTCATAATGCTCGGTAATCAGGTGATATTGCTCATCCAGGCTGGGGTCGGCGAGGCGGCGTCCGCTGGCGAACCATTCCATCACCTGGCCCAGCAGCCACGGCTTGCCATAGGCGCCGCGCCCGATCATCACGCCATCGGCGCCCGATTGCGCCAGCGCCGTCTCGGCATCCTCGATCGAGCAGATGTCGCCATTGACGATGACCGGGAGCGACACCGCTTCCTTCACCCGGCGCACAAAGGCCCAGTCGGCCGAGCCCTTGTACATCTGGCAGCGGGTGCGGCCGTGGACGGTGATCATCTTGATGCCAAGGTCTTCGGCGATGCGGGCAAGCTCGGGGGCGTTCAGGCTCGAATGGTCCCAGCCCATCCGCATCTTGAGCGTGACGGGCACGCTGACGGCCTTGACCGTCGCCTCGATCAGACGGGCGGCGAGCGGCAAATCGCGCATCAAGGCCGATCCGGCATCGCCATTGACGACCTTTTTGACCGGGCAGCCCATGTTGATGTCGATGATCGCGGCACCGCGATCCTGGTTGAGCCTGGCCGCCTCCCCCATGTCGCGGGGGCTACAGCCGGCAAGCTGCATCGAAATGGGCTCCTCGACCGGATCCCACGTCGCCTTCTGGATCGACTGGCGGGTTTCGCGGATCATCGCCTGGCTGGCGATCATCTCGCTCACATTAAGGCCCGATCCATAGCGCCGCACGATCCGCCGGAACGGCATGTCGGTCACGCCCGTCATCGGCGCGAGCAGCACCGGCTGCTCGATCCGCACCGGACCAACCTGGATAGGGGTAAGCTTGCTCATCAACCTGCCTAAAAAGTGGGCAGCACATAAGCGAGCGGGGCATGGCTGGCAAGACTGGCGAGGCGTCGGCGCTTGGGCTAGGGGCGGCGGCGATGGATGAAACGACAAAAACTGTCGCGCTGATCGTCGCTGCGGGTGGTGGCACCCGCGCCGGCACCGATTTGCCCAAACAATTCATGCCGCTCGCCGGCAAGCCGATGATCGCGCACAGTCATGCCGCGTTCAGCGCGCATGCCGCAATAGAGGCGGTCATGGTGGTCATCGGTGAGGGACAACAGGCGATGCTCGCCGCGGCGCTGGGCGACGTGCCTTATGTGATCGGCGGCGCGTCGCGGCGGGAGTCGGTGAGGAACGGCCTTGAGGCGATTGCGGCGGCGGGCGGCGCGGCGCGCGTGCTGATCCATGATGCGGCCCGGCCGTTTTTGAACGGGGCGGTCATCGACCGGCTGATCGGAGCGCTCGACCAGAGGCCGGGCGCGATCCCCGCTTTGCCGGTGGCCGATACGCTGGCGCGCGGAAGCGATGTTCTGGGCGATATCGTCCCGCGTGACCAGATGATGCGCGTGCAGACGCCGCAAGCCTTTCGCTTCGCCGACATCGTCGCGGCGCATCGCGATTGGCCGGAGGGCGAGGACGCCACCGACGATGCGCAGATGCTGCGCCGCGCGGGGCAGGAGGTGGCACTGGTGGAAGGCGATGCAATGCTTGAAAAAGTGACCTATCCCGCTGATTTCGCGGCTGCAGAAGCGCGATATGGCGCGCAGATGATCAGCCGGTCGGCCGCCGGCTATGACGTCCATCGCCTGGCCGAGGGCGAGGAGCTTTGGCTGGCAGGACTGCTGATCCCGCACGACAAGGGCTTGTCGGGCCACAGCGATGCCGATGTCGCGCTCCATGCCATCACCGACGCCGTGCTGGGGGCAATCGGGGCGGGTGATATCGGCCAGCATTTTCCACCCAGCGATCCGCAATGGCGTGGTGCGCGGTCCGACCAATTCCTTGCCCATGCCGCGTCGCTGGTCAAAGCAGAGGGCGGTGTCATCGACTTTGTCGACCTAACCATCATTTGTGAGGCCCCCAAGATTGGCCCGCACCGCGAGGCAATGCGCGCCCGCATTGCCGAGATTCTGGCGCTGACCCCGCGCCAGGTGAGCGTCAAGGCGACGACGACCGAGAAACTGGGCTTTACCGGGCGCGGCGAAGGCATTGCTGCCCAGGCTATCGCGACCGTGCGGGTGCCGGCATGAGCCGCCTTACCTCCTTTGCCGCGCTGACGATGCTGTTCGCCGCCTCATCGGCCAGTGCCCAGCAGGTCACGCTGGCGATCGAGCTGCCCTGTGTCAGCCAGGGCGATGCCGAGGCGATTGTGACGTCGGTGCTGCCCGATGTGATTGAAAATGTCGGCCATCTCTGCGCCCCGCAATTGCCGCCCCGCGCCTTGCTGCGTCAGACGGATGGCAGCTTCATCGCGAAATACCGGGCCGAGGCGGATCTGGCCTGGCCGCGCGCCGAAGCGAGCCTGCGCCGCGTGCTGGGCGACACGCCGGGTGCGGGCCTATTGTTCGGATCGTCCTTTGGGCGCCCGCTCACCGGCACCATCCTGGCGCCGGTGATCACGCGCAATCTCAATCCCGCGGATTGCCCCCGGCTGGAGCGGATCAGCGAGTTGATCGAACCCCTGCCCCCCGCCAATGCCGCGCCGCTGTTCGTCGAGATGCTGCAATTCGCCGATGCCGCGCGCAAGGACCGGTCAGCGAAGCCTGCCCTCCCCATTTGTCAGGCACCCGCGCGATGAGCATCGATAGCGTTCTTCCGCCCGAACTTGTCGCGCTTGCCCGCCGCGTCGTGGAGGAAAACCGCGCCATTGGGCGCCGCGTCGCGCTCGCTGAGAGCTGCACCGGAGGCTTGGTCGCGGCGGCCATCACCGAAATTCCGGGGTCGTCGGAAGTGCTCTATGCCGGCTTTGTCACCTATTCGAACGAGGCCAAGGAAACGCTGATCAACGTCAGCCGTGATTTGATCGAGACGTTTGGCGCGGTGTCGGTGGCAGTTGCCTGGGCAATGGCGCAAGGCGCGCTGGCAGTGAGCGGCGCCGATGTCGCGGTGGCCATCACCGGAATTGCGGGGCCCGGCGGCGGGTCGGAGAAAAAGCCGGTCGGCACCGTCGTCTTCGCGCGCGCCGAACATGGTAAAGACCCGTCCGACGTCATTGCCGACAAGCGCGAATTCGGCGATCTGGGCCGCGGCGGCGTGCGGCTTCAGGCGGCGCTGTGTGCGCTGGAGCTGCTGCTGCCCGAGGCCGGGGCGGCATAAAGCGCGGCTGCCCGCGTTTCGAACGCGTCGGTCATCTTGCGGAGCGCGCGGTCGAACACTTGCCCTGCCAGCGCCTCGAACACGCGGTTCTTGAAGGCGAAATCGACTGAGAAATCGACGAGGGAGCCGCCCTTGCCATCGGGGCGGAAGCCCCATTCGTTGCGCAGATATTTGAGCGGCCCGTCAAGATAATCGACATGGATGCGCTCGGGCCGGACCTTGTCGACGCGCGAGGTAAAGGTCTCGCGCAGCCCCTTGAAGCCGACGATCAAGTCCGCGACCATTTGCTGCGGCGTGTTCGATCGCACGCGCACGCCCACGACCCAGGGCAGGAACTCGCCATAGCGCGCCACATCGGCGACCAGATCAAACATCTGCTCGGGCGAATAGGGCAGCGCACGCGTTTCGGTGTGGCGGGGCATGGTTACCGGCCCGTCATGCCGGTCAACGCCGTCATGCCAGCGCAAGCTGCCATCGCTCAGCGGCCTGCAACCCCAGCCTTCGCCGGGGTGACAGTGTTGAGGGAGGCTTCCCGCGCCGCGCGCAGCTTCGCGAAATCGTCGCCGGCATGATAGCTTGACCGCGTCAGCGGCGAGCTTGCAACGAGCAGGAACCCCTTGGCCCGGGCAATCGCCGCATAGGCGTTAAACGCTTGGGGCGTCACGAATTCGGCAACCTTGGCGTGGCGCGGGGTTGGCTGGAGATACTGGCCCATGGTGAGAAAATCGATATCGGCCGAGCGCATATCATCCATCACCTGGTGAATCTCGAGCCGTTCCTCGCCCAGCCCCAGCATGACGCCCGATTTGGTGAAGATCGACGGATCGTGCCGCTTGACGCTTTCCAGCAGCCGCAGCGACGCATAATAGCGCGCGCCGGGCCGAATGGTGGGATAGAGCCGCGGCACCGTTTCCAGATTGTGGTTATAAACGTCGGGCCGCGCCGCGACGATCGCTTCGACCGCGCGTTCATGCTTGTTGCGGAAATCGGGCGTGAGAATCTCGATCGTGGTGGCGGGCGTCGTCCGGCGCAGCGCTTCGATCACTTTGACGAACTGGCTGGCGCCCCCATCGGGCAGATCATCCCGGTCGACCGAGGTGATGACGATATGCTCCAGCCCCAATTCGGCGGCGGCATCGGCGACATGCTGCGGTTCCTGCGCGTCGACGGCGCGCGGCATGCCGGTCTTGACGTTGCAAAAGGCGCAGGCGCGGGTGCAGGTGTCGCCCAGGATCATCACCGTCGCGTGCTTCTTGGTCCAGCATTCGCCGATATTGGGGCAGGCCGCTTCCTCGCACACCGTTGCCAGGTTGAGCCGCCGCATCAGCGCTTTGGTTTCGGCAAAGCCAGTGCTGGTCGGCGCCTTCACGCGAATCCAGTCGGGCTTGCGCAGGCGGGGAGCGGCGAGAGGAGTAAGATCGTTCATACCGCCTCAAATAGCGATTGATCCTTTCCCTTGCCAGCCCTGCCGCCGGATGCGAAAGCCGCGATGATGACCGACTTTGACGCCCTGATCGGGGGATATCACCGCTTCCGTTCGGACGACTGGGCGCGTCAGCGCGATCGATGGACCCAGTTGAGCCACGGGCAGAATCCGCGCGTCATGGTCATTGCCTGTTCGGACAGCCGTGTCGATCCTGCCCAGATTTTCGATACGTCGCCGGGGGAAATCTTCGTCGTTCGCAATGTCGCCAATCTGGTGCCGCCTTTTGAGGACGATAGCAGCCGCCACGGCGTTTCGGCCGCGCTGGAATTCGCGGTGACGCAGCTTGAGGTGCCCGAGGTCGTCGTCATGGGGCATGGATCGTGCGGCGGCGTCAACGCGGCGCTTACCCATGCCTTTGAAGGGCGGGCGCCGGGCGCGGGCGGCTTTATCGCGCATTGGGTCGACATGCTGGACGAGGCGCGCGACCGGATTGTGGCGGAACACGGCACTGGCCCCGAAGCCGTCCGCGCGCTGGAGCTTGAAACCGTGCGCGTCAGCCTTGGCAATCTGCGCACCTTTCCGTTCGTGGCGCGGCGCGAGGCGGCAGGAACGCTGCGGTTGCGCGGTGCCTATTTCGCGATTGACGATGGCGTGCTGCACGTGATGGAT
>JBOFDB010000066.1:0-1019 GCA_051646545.1 Sphingomonas sp. | reverse complement strand
GACGAGGCGCTGCCGATGATGACTTGGCGGGCGCCGAACAGCGCGTTGTCGCCCAGATAATCGGCGATCAGATAGGACGTGGTGAACAGCGGAAACAACAGGCTGCGCAAATCTGCCGCCGCCGCCATATCGGGCGAATCCTGCTCGGTGCGCGCATAGAGATTATAGACGGCGGGCAAATCGGCGCGATGCGCGGCGCCATCGGTGAAGCCCCGCGCGCTGCTCGCCGCCGGTTCCAGCACGAGATGCGATGCCATCGGCAGATAGCCATAAAAGCGCGCGCCCACGGGCAGCGCCGCCGATTGCGAGGCGACCACCTCGGCAAAGCCCCATACCGGTACGATCCCCCAATCGGCATCTTCCGGAAAAAATTTCCAATAGCCGAGCGCGTCGCCGGTCAGTGCATAGCTGATATTGTTGGCGGTGAGGGCAAAGCGATCAACCCGGGCCAGCACTTGCCCATCGCCAAGCGGAGCAACAGGCCGTTCCGCCAGGCGGCATTCGGCGATATTGGCCCGGCTGACGAGCAATCTTGTCTCGGTTTTCATCGTCTCACTCTCCCGATCCTGTGGTACCGGTTGCCACCCAGATATTGGCGCATATAGTGCCAACATCTTTCAACCGGGGAACAGCCAGTGTCAAATCCGCTTCGTCTTTATGGCATGCCGGGCTCGCTTTATACCGCAAAGGCGCGCAGCTATCTGCGTAAACAGGGCTTGCCGATGCTCGAGCTGCCGGTCGGTGACCCGGGCTTTGGCGCAATGACGGCGGCGGTCGGCCGGTTCATCATGCCGATCCTCCACGATGCCGATGGCGCGGTGGTGCAAGACGGCGCCGCGATCATCGACCATATCGAGGCGAGCGGGCGGGCGCGCCTGTCGGCCTATCCCGAGGATCCGGTGCTGCGCACCGTCTCGCTGATTTTCGAGCTGTTCGGCGGCGAAGGGCTGCTGCGTCCGGCAATGCATTATCGGTGGAATTTCGATGCACAGAATCTGGCGTTCCTGCGCCGCGATTTT
>JBOFDB010000545.1:0-5385 GCA_051646545.1 Sphingomonas sp. | reverse complement strand
CGCCCGCCATGAACACGGCGATCGGCGTCAGGCAGAACAGCATCTTGCCGCCGATGCCGGGATATTGGTGCAGATAATGCACCCCGCGCTCAACCGCGCCCGTGCCGAGCCCGTAAATGACCAGGAACGCCTCGAACTTGGACTTGATGACAAACAGCTTGGCGACATTGCGGAACATGGCCGAGATGAAGCAAGCCCCGGGCCAATGGCAGAAAGACGACATTGCGCCTTAATAAGCTTGGTTAAGTGTCAATTAACCCGACAAGGTCGAGCGCTTCGAACAGGGTGTGCCGGGCATTTTCGATGCAGTTGATCAGCGCGGGGTCGCCAATATCAGGCGCGGCAATCGCCTCGGGCCAGTTGGCTTCGACAATCGCGGCAATGCGATCGAGCTTGGCATTGTCGACCAGGAAGCGCGGATCGATCGTCGCGGGGTCGGCGACGACGCGCAAGCGCAGACAGGCCGGGCCACCGCCATTGGCCATCGATTCGCGCACATCGACGACGTGCAGATGGCGGATCGGCCCGTTACCCGCGACCATGGCCTGCAACCAACCCCATACGGCGGCGTTGGCGCGCGCCTCTTCGGGCAGGATCAGCGCCATCGTGCCATCGGGCAGCGTGACGAGCTGGGCATTGAACAGATAGGATTGGATGGCGTCGGCGAGCGTGACCTGGGCGGCGGGCACTTCGATAATCTCGACGTCGGGCAGCAATCGGCGAAGCGCTGCGTAAAATCCGTCACGGTCGGCAAAGGCCTGTTCGTGGGCGAACAGCACGCGTTCATTCGCGACCGCGACGACGTCGTTATGGAATGCACCGGCGGCAATCGCTTGCTCCGACTGCTCGACAAACAGCGTCCGCGCCGGATCGAGCCGGTGCGCGCGCGCCACGGCTTCACAAGCGCGACGGTGCTGGCGCGCGGGAAAGCCGCCGCCCGACACGCCATAGACGAACACCTCCACCCCCGGTGCGCCGTGCCCGGCGCAAAGCCGCATGGGATTGGCGGCGCCTTCATCGCCGAACGGCGAAGGGATGGGATCATGGACCGCAAAGGCCGGATCGGCAAAAGCGAGCCTCAATTGCGCCAGCGTGCCGGGCCATTCGTGGCTGCGGTGGGGCATGGTGCCGAGATTGGCAACGGTCAGGTGGCAGCGGCCATCCGCGCAATCGGGCGCGGCAGAAACCGTCGCCGCATTGGCCGCCCACATCGCCGAGGCCGAAAGCGCCTGCGCCTGCACCACCCGATCAGCCGCCGCATAATCGACATGCAGCTGCGCGAGCCAGCGATGATCGGGCCGGGCATGGGGCAGCAAGATGCCCTGCGTCAGCCCCAACGCGATATTGGCGCGCATCTTGGCGATGCCCTGCAACGCCGCTGCGCGCGGATGCGAGGTGTCGCCGGCATGGTGCGTCGCGGCGAGATTGCCGGGGCTCAAGCCCGCATAATTGTGGCTGGGGCCGATCAGCCCGTCAAAATTGATTTCGATGAGCGCGTCAGAAGCGGGGGACATGCCATACCTCGTCTTCCAAACCGACATTGAGCGCGGCGGCGGCGGCGGTATCGATGGCGACGCCCTGGCCGTCGATCGCCCGGATCTTGCCGAACGCGGCGCGGAAGGTGGCGAGCCGACCCGTCGCGATCAACGCGTCGCTGCCGCCATCGGCATCGACCGAGATGACGCGCTGACACTGCACCTGTTTGACGGAGCGGACATCGTCGGTGCGCGCCGTCATGGTGGGGCCGCCATCGAAAATGTCGATATAATTGTCGAAGCGAAAGCCCTCGGTCTCAAGCATCCGCATCGCCGCGCGCCCCGAAGGATGGGGCTTGCCAATCGCCGCCCGCGCGGTTTCTGACAGCATCGCGGTGTAAATCGGGTGTTTGGGAAACAGGTCGGCAATGAATTGATGGCCGTGAACCGCGTTAAACTGGTCGGCGTCCTGAAAGTCCATGCCGAAAAAGCGCCCGGCAAGGCCATCCCAGAAAGGGGAGCCGCCGCTTTCGTCAATCACGCCGCGCAATTCCGCCAATATCCGGTCGGCAAAGCGCGCGCGGTGCATGGCGATGAACAGATAGCGGCTCCGCGCCAGCAGCATG
Organism: Sphingomonas sp.; assembly: GCA_051646545.1. Taxonomy (GTDB): domain Bacteria; phylum Pseudomonadota; class Alphaproteobacteria; order Sphingomonadales; family Sphingomonadaceae; genus Sphingomonas. Next base: position 3,284 of record JBOFDB010000545.1, on the reverse strand, counting down.
CCCAGGCCGCCAGCGCGCTCGCTGGGGTGAAGGAACAGTCCGCCAACTTCGCAGGCGCCCTCAAGATCGGTCGTCAACGACAGCATTTCCGCGCGAAACGTGCGCTCCAGCACCTGGCTATGCTGGGTGAGCACGCCGATGCGATAGCTGTAGAAGGGGTGGCGCTGACCGACCTGGGTGAAGATTTGGCACGTGCCGCGAACCTCGCCCGTGGCTGCGTCTTCCAGGATCAGCACGAAAAGATCGTCCGATAGCGTGTCCGCGGCGCGCCCATAGGCAAGGTGGCTGCGGTCAAGCTTGGCCTTCAGCGCGCGGCGATCAGGCGGCAAATTGGTGAAGCCGCCCCCGGTCAGCTTCGCCATCTCGTAAAGATGCTGCAAATCGGTATCGCGGGCGGCGCGGATGCGGAACATTACAGGCCTCCCCGCTCGGCAATGCGCAATAGCGTGACGGCGGAAAGCGCGGCGCGTTCGGCCAGGCTTTCGACGATCAGGAATTCGTCCGCCGAATGGATGGCGCCGCCGCGCGCGCCCATCGTGTCGACCACGGGAATGCCGCAGGCCGCGATGTTATTGCCATCGCACACGCCGCCCGTGTCACGCCAGCCGATGCTCAGGCCAAGATCAGCGCCTGCTTGCTTGACCAGCGCGAACAGCTTGGCAGCGCCGGGGTCGATTGGCTTGGGCGGCCGGTTAAAGGCGCCGTGGCGGTGGATCGTCACCTGATGCTCGGCCGCAACGGTGGCGATGGCGGCGTCGATCGCGGCGTCGGCGCGGGCAATGGCATCGGGCGATTTGGGTCGGAAATTGACGCGCAGCACGGCCAGATCGGGGACGATATTGTTCGGGCCGCCGCCATCGATCCGCGCGGGATTGACCGAAAGATCAGGGCCGTCCAGCGCCTTTAGCCGCAGCGCGAGATCGGCGGCCGCGACAATGGCGTTGCGGCCATCTTCGGGATTGCGCCCTGCATGGGCCGCGCGACCGTGGACGACAATCGAGAAATTGCCCGTGCCGCCGCGCGCGCCGGCGAGCGTGCCGTCGGGCAAGGCGGGTTCATACGTCAACGCCGCCGCCCGGCCGCGCGCGGCTTCTGCAATCAACGCAGCGGAAGAGAGCGACCCCGTTTCCTCGTCTGAATTGATGATGACGCGGTAGCCAATCTGGGCGCCGAGCGGGCTCTGCTCCACCGCCTTCAGCGCGGCGAGCATAACGGCGATGCCGCCCTTCATATCCGCCGCCCCCGGCGCGTTGAGATGGCCATTGTCGAGCCATGTCGCGGCCTGAAAGGCGTGGTCGGCCGCGAAAACGGTATCCATATGGCCGGTCAGCAGCAGCTGTACGGGCGCGTCAGGCCGGACGGCGACGCTCAGATGATCGCCATGGGCAAGCGGTTCGACGGCGCCGACGGCGGTGACGGTATCAACCGGCGCGGCCGGCACCAGCGCCACGTCGCCCGGCAGCGCCGCAAACGCGTCGGCCAGCGCGTCAGCCATTTCCGCCAGCCCCGCCAGATTGCGGGTGCCGCTATTAATCGCCACCCAGCCAAGCACCTGATCAAGCATCGCTGCTGGATTGAGGTGCTGAACGGCATCGCGTTCGGCAGTCGATAAACTGGTCATGGTCCGCGTGGTAGCGGCTGGGGCGCGAAACGGAAAGCCGTCAGGCCGGGTCTAAATGGGGCGCAAAGGCTGCCATCACCTGCGCGTACAGCGCGCGCTTGAACGGCACCGCCAGGTCGATGACCTCGTTTTGCGCCGCCCAGCGCCAGGCGGAAAATTCCTGGTGATGCGTTGCCAGATCAATGTCCTTGTCCGACCCGTCAAAGCGGAACAGAAACCAGCGCATCCGTTGGCCGCGATACCGGCCATGCCAGGCGCGGCCGATAAGATCGGGCGGCAGGTCATAAAAATATTCGCCGGGGGCTTCGGCGATCAGGACGGCGTGATCCGCGGTGATGCCGGTCTCCTCGGTCAGCTCGCGCCACGCCGCCCGGGTCGCGTCCTCGCCGTCGTCGATACCGCCCTGGGGCAGTTGCCATGCCTCGATTTTCTGGTCGATGCGCCGCCCGACAAAAATCTGCCCCGCGCCATTCACAATCATGATGCCGGCGCAGGGACGATAGGGGAGCGAGGCGGGATCGACTGTCATCACGCGGCTGCCCTGGATCCGGTTTGCGCCGCCTGCGCCTCGGCAATCACGGCTTTGGCGGCAGCGAGGAAGCCCGCGACATCGCCCGCGGATGACGGCACCGCGAGGCGCAGCGTGACGAAGCCGTGGATGCTGCCCACCGCTTCGCGATAGACCACGGGAACCCCTGCCTCGATCAGCTTGGCGGCATAGGCGCGCCCCTGATCGCGAATAGGGTCAAGACCCGCCGTGATGATGACCGCCGGTGGCATGCCGGTGAGATCACCCATAAGCGGCGAGACCCGCAGATCCTCGTTGACCGGGGCGTAGCTTTCCCGGAACCACGCCATCGATTCGCGCGTGAGCAACCGGCCCTCGCAAAATGCCTCATAGGAAGGATAGTCACGGGTATAATCGGTTGCCGGATAGATCGGCAGTTGCGCGATCACGGGCGCAGCGGCGGGGCGGTCGCGCAGCGCCATCGCCACGACGATGGCCAGATTGCCGCCCGCGCTGTCACCGCAGGTGACCATTCCGGTCACGTCCCGCCCCAGCGACGCAGGCGACGTCGCCACCCACCGTGCCGCCGCCTCGGCATCGTCGGTCGCGGCGGGGAAGGGGTGTTCGGGCGCCAGCCGGTAATCGACCGCGATCACCGGCAGATCGAGCGTCCGCGCAATTTCTGCGCAAAAGCTGGCATGCGTATCGAGGTCGCCAATGGTGAAGCCGCCGCCATGGTAGAAGACCACCACCGGGCCCGGCTCGCGCGTCTCCCGTGCGTCGAACAGGCGAGCGGGAATGTCACCCGCCGGGCCGGGGATCGTCAGGTCGCGGATGATGGCGAGCGGGCCGATGGGCAGATCGACCATGTCGCGCATGCCGGTATAGACTTGCCGCGCCGCGACCGCGCCGACCTCATGCATCTTTGGCCCGGGCATGCCGTTCAGCATCGCCAGAAATTGCGCCACATCGGGACGGGTATAGGGCTCGGTCATGCGGTTCCTCCCATGGTCTTTGCGGCCATCTTGGCGCGAGATGTTGATTGCGCCTACCTAAAAGCAATGATCATTGTCCATCATCCTGAATATGTCGCGCCTGCGCCGCCGGGCAGCCCCTATCAATGGGGAAAGAACGGGCTGGTGCGCGATTTGCTGC
>JBOFDB010000492.1:0-3141 GCA_051646545.1 Sphingomonas sp. | reverse complement strand
AAGCACGGCGTGCTCGACCCGCAGGGCAAGGCGATCGAAAAAGCGCTGGCGGGCCTTGGCTTTGGCGGCGTTAACGAAGTCCGCGCCGGCAAGCTGATCGAACTGGATGTCGATGACGCCACCACCGATGATCAGGTCGACGAGATGTGTCGCAAGCTCCTCGCCAACACCGTCATCGAGAATTACAAGGTTGAGCGGGCATGAAATCCGCCGTCATTGTCTTTCCCGGCTCGAACTGCGATCGCGATATGGCCGTCGCGCTTGAGGCGGTGACCGGCACCAGGCCGCATATGGTATGGCATGGCGAGACCGACTTGCCGACAGGCATTGGCGTCGTCGCGCTACCCGGCGGCTTTTCCTATGGCGATTATCTGCGCTGCGGCGCGATTGCGGCGCGCTCGGCGATCATCCCGGCGGTGGTCGCGGCGGCGGAACGCGGCGTGCCGGTGCTGGGCGTCTGCAACGGTTTTCAGGTGCTGACCGAAATCGGGCTGCTGCCGGGCGCCCTGATGCGCAATGCCGGCCTCGATTTCGTCTGCCGCGATGTCGCACTCTCGGTCAGCAACACCCAGACCGTCTTCACCAGCCGCTATGCCGCGGGCGAAACCGTGACCATCCCCGTCGCGCATCATGATGGCAATTACACCGCCGACGCCGCCACGCTTGACCGACTGGAAGGCGAAGGCCGCGTTGCGTTCCGCTATGCCGAGCCGGTCAATGGTTCCGCACGCGATATTGCGGGCGTGCTCAACGCGGCGGGCAATGTGCTGGGCGTGATGCCCCACCCCGAACGTCGCATCGAAGCCGCGCATGGCGGCACCGATGGGCGCCGGTTGTTCGAAGGCCTGCTGGAACTCGTCGGCGCCTAAACCCCCACGTGAAACGGGGAAAAGTCGGTGCCCCGATCGTACACGTCCACTCCCTCGGCGCGCTTCAGAAACCCGACCACGGCATAGGTGACGGGCGTCAGCACGACTTCCCAGCTCACCTTGAGCACGAACTGGCTCAGCATCACCATCAGCAGCGCGCCGACTGGCCAATCAGGCAGGCCATAAAAAGCGAGCGGGTAGAAAACCAGGCTGTCCGCGCCCTCCCCCACAATCGTGCTGCCAATCGTCCGCGTCCACAGCCATTTGCCCTGCGTCAGTATCTTCATCTTGGCGAGGACATAGCTGTTCAGGATGTCGCCCACCCAAAAGGCGCAGAGCGAGGCAAAGGCAATCCGCCCGCCAATGCCGACGCTGATATAAGGGAATGTCTTCACCCAATGCGGGGGCAAGCCAAAAACATATTCATATTGCGGCTGGCCTTTCCAATCGGCGGCGGGTGGCAAGGCGACGACGGTCCATTCCATCACCACCAGAAAGGCAAGCGCGACAAAACCCACCCAGATCACCCGCCGCGCGCGCGCATAGCCGTAAACCTCGGTCAGCACGTCATCGATGATGTAGGACAGCGGGAAAAATAGGATGCCCGCGCCAAACGGCCACAGCCCGAACCATGGCAGGTCGACCACCGCGCGTTTGCCCGCCCCCACCACGTTCGACAGCACCAGGATGACCACGAACGCGGTCATCACGATATCGTAATAACGATAATGGGCACCGCGCGTCTCAACCGCGTTAACCTGCCTTAATTTCATCGCGACCTCATTGGATGGTTCCGTTCGCGTCATATCGGCGTTTCATGCCTACGCAATCCGCGCTAACAGCCGTGGTGCGCGCGCCCGTAGCTCAGATGGATAGAGCACGAGACTTCTAATCTTGAGGCCGCTGGTTCGACTCCAGCCGGGCGCGCCACACATAAGGAAGGGGACGCAGGCATTGGCCGCAACCACCGATTCGGAACCTCATCCCCCCACGCCTCAACCGATGCCGGAAGCCAGGCGAGGCTTGTTGCAAACGCTTGGGCCCGGCCTCGTCACCGGCGCGGCGGATGATGACCCGAGCGGCATCGGCACCTATAGTCAGGTCGGCGCGCAATTTGGCTATGGTCTCGCCTGGGCGTTGTTCCTGAGCACGCCGTTGATGGTCGTTATCCAGCAGATATCGGCGGAAATCGGTCGGGTGACCGGCACTGGCATCTCCAGCAACCTGAGGCGGCATTACCCAAAGCCCATCCTGTGGATCGTGGTGGTGCTGCTGCTCGTTGCCAATATCGTCAATCTGGGCGCTGACCTCAGCGCCATGGGTGCGGCACTGCAGCTGTTGGTCGGCGGCAACCCCATGCTCTACACGCTGGGTTTTGGCATTGTCTGCGTCCTGCTGGAAATTTTCCTGAGTTATCCGCGCTATGCCGCGATCCTGAAATGGACCACCCTGTCGCTGTTCGCCTATGTCGCGGTGGTGATGGTGGCGGGTGTGCCCTGGCCGATCGCGCTGAAATCGCTGGTCGTGCCGAGCATCAGCTGGACGCCCGATTATGCGACGTCGCTGGTCGCGATCCTCGGCACCACGATCAGCCCCTATCTCTTCTTCTGGCAGGCGGCGCAGGAAATTGAGGAGCAGCGCCGCCGCTATGCCAAGCCGCTGTGCATTGCCCCCGGCGAAGCAGAAGCCGAATTCAAGCGGATCAGGACCGATACGCTGGTCGGCATGGTGTTCAGCAACCTTGTCGCGCTGACGATCATTTTCGCGACCGCGGCGACGCTGCACGCGCATGGCGTCACCAGCATCAACACCTCCTCCCAAGCCGCCGAGGCGCTGCGCCCCGTGGCAGGACCGCTCGCTTTCGCGCTGTTTGCCTTGGGGATTGTCGGCACGGGCATGCTGGCGGTGCCGGTGCTGGCGGGATCGGCGGCTTATGCGGTCACCGAGATGTTCGGCTTAACGGGCAGCCTCAACGCCAAGGTGCTCGATGCGCGGCTATTTTATGCGACCATCGCGGTGACGACGCTGGCGGGGGCATCGCTGAACGGCGTCGGCATCGATCCGGTACGCGCGCTTTACTGGTCCGCAGTGGTCAACGGCGTGCTGGCGGTGCCGCTGATGGTCGTGATGATGTTGATCGCGCGCAATGGCCGCGCCATGGGTCGGCTGACGATCGGCTGGCGATCGACCGTGCTAGGCTGGCTGGCGACGCTGGTCATGCTCGCGGCCACGGCTGCCTTTTTCTGGTTTGCGCTTTAGGCGCGCTCAGCAC
>JBOFDB010000271.1:0-1933 GCA_051646545.1 Sphingomonas sp. | reverse complement strand
GCCAAGGCTGCACAGGACGTGATGCGCGAGCGTCGCCGCCTTGACGAGGCGATCAGCGCCACGCGCGCGATTGAGACCGAGCTGAACGATACGGCCGAACTCATCGAACTGGCGGACGCCGAGGGGGATGAGGCGCTGGCCGAGGAAGGCGTGGCGGGACTTGCCGCGCTTGCCGAACGCGCCAATCGCGACAAGGTGAAGGCGCTGCTCGCCGGCGAGGCCGACGGCAATGACAGCTATGTCGAGATCAACGCCGGCGCGGGCGGCACCGAGAGCCAGGACTGGGCGGAAATGCTCCAGCGCATGTACACCCGCTGGGCCGAGCGCCATGGCTATAAGGTGGAGCTGATCGATTATCATGCGGGCGAACAGGCCGGCATCAAATCGGCGACGCTGCTGCTGAAGGGCGAAAACGCCTATGGCTATGCCAAGACCGAAAGCGGCGTGCATCGCCTGGTCCGCATCAGCCCCTATGACAGTTCGGCGCGGCGCCACACCAGCTTTTCCAGCGTCTGGGTCTATCCGGTAATCGACGATTCGATCGAGGTTGAGATCAACGACAGCGATTTGCGCATCGACACCTATCGCTCGTCGGGCGCGGGCGGGCAGCATATCAATACGACCGATTCGGCCGTCCGTATCACCCATTTGCCGACCGGGATCGTCGTTGCCTGCCAGAACCAGCGCAGCCAGCACAAGAACCGCGCCGAAGCCTATAATCAGCTGCGCGCGCGCCTCTATGAGCATGAACTGCGCAAGCGCGAGGAAGAGGCAAATGCGGTCAACGCCACCAAGACCGATATCGGCTGGGGCCACCAGATCCGCTCTTATGTCCTCCAGCCCTATCAGTTGGTGAAGGACTTGCGCACCGGCGTCACGTCGACCGCCCCGGGCGATGTGCTTGACGGCGATCTGGACGATTTCATGGCGGCGGCGCTGGCGCAGCGCGTGACGGGCGAGACCGTCGCGGTTGAGGATGTCGATTAAGATGCGCAAAGCCCCGGCCTTGCTGGCGATCGCGCTGCTTGCGGGCTGCGATGCGGGGCCGGGGGTGGTGGCACCCCAGCATGACGATGCCGGGCCATTTCCGGCGCCCGATCGCCCGGTCGCGCACATCGTCTCGCCGCGCTGGTCGACCGAGGAAGCGCGCGACCGGTTGAACGAAGCCGCCGAGGTGATGAACAAGGCCGGGATCAAGCCGGGCATGACCGTGGCCGATATCGGCGCGGGTGAGGGCTATTACACTATTCGCCTCGCCGCGCGCGTCGGCAAGGATGGCCGCGTGCTTGCCGAAGATATCGTGCCCGATGTGCGCGATGCGCTGGCCGCGCGTGTCGCGCATGACCGGCTCGACAATGTCAGCGTGCGGCTGGGCGAGCCTGCGGACCCCAAGCTGCCCGATGCGAGCTTCGATCGCGTGCTGATGGTGCATATGTATCATGAGATTGCGCAGCCTTATGAATTTCTGTGGCGCGTGCGGCCCGCGCTCAAGCCCGGTGGCGAGGTGGTGGTGGTCGACGCCAATCGGCCCACCGAGCATCATGGTACGCCCCCCGCGCTGCTCGATTGCGAGTTCGCCTCGGTCGGCTATCAGCTGATATCGCGCGAAGACATGCCGTCGGCGGGCGGCTATTTGGCGACGTTCCGCGCCGTCGGTCCGCGCCCGGCGCCGGCCGCGATCAAGGCCTGCCGCGCGCGCTAACGCCGCGTTTCAAAAGTCCTGTCGTCATTGCGAGCGCAGCGAAGCAATCCAGGCTGTCGCGTGCCACTGGATTGCTTCGCTATGCTCGCAATGACGGCGAAAAACGGAAACCACGTAAAGCGCGCTCCGACAGCCTAAAGCCAGCCCAGGTCGCGAAAGCTGGCGGTGCCGCCGCGCGCCAGCACCAGATGCTCGATCAGCCGCACGTCGATCGTCGCCAGCGCGCGCGCC
>JBOFDB010000273.1:0-1119 GCA_051646545.1 Sphingomonas sp. | reverse complement strand
TGGCGCGTTTCAGCTTGGTCGCGAGTTTTTTGACGTCGGCGGGGTCGAGTGCGTCGATCTTGTTGAGGCCGATGATTTCGGGCTTGTCGGTCAGACCTGCACCGTAAGCGTCGAGTTCTCCACGCACGATGCGCCAGTTTTCCACAGGGTTATCCGCCGTTGCATCCACAAGATGGAGCAGCACCTGGCACCGCTCGATATGCCCGAGAAAGCGGTCGCCAATGCCCGCGCCCTCTGCCGCGCCCTCGATCAGCCCGGGAATATCGGCGAGCACGAATTCACGGCCATGATGCTTCACCACGCCCAATTGCGGCCGGGTGGTGGTGAAAGGATAATCGCCAACCTTGGCCTTGGCGTTGGTCGTCGCGTTGATGAAGGTCGATTTGCCGGCATTGGGCAAGCCGACCAGTCCCGCATCGGCCAGCAGCTTGAGCCTGAGCCAAACCCAGGCTTCCTCGCCCGGCCAGCCGGTGCCATGCTGGCGCGGCGCGCGGTTGGTCGAGCTTTTGTAGCTTGCATTGCCGCGTCCGCCATCGCCACCCTTCAGCAAAACAGCGCGTTCGCCGGGCCGAGTGAAATCGAGCAGCACGTCTTCCTTGTCTTCCGACAAGACTTGCGTGCCAACCGGCACCTTGATGATCAAATCCTCACCGCCCGCGCCGGTGCGGTTGGCGCCCGCGCCGCCCGTGCCGCGCGGCGCGCGGAAATGCTGCGTGTAGCGGAAATCGATCAGCGTATTCAGCCCCGGTACGGCTTCAAAAACGATATCGCCGCCCTTGCCGCCATTGCCGCCATCGGGCCCGCCATATTCGATGAATTTTTCGCGACGAAAGCTCACCGCGCCGGGGCCGCCCGCGCCGGAGCGAACGAAAATCTTGGCCTGATCGAGGAAATGCATGCCGCTATGCCTGTTCCTTGACCGCGCCTGCCGCCAATTGGCGCGCCGCCAGCTCGCGCGCGGTGCCGGGCGGCAGCCCAAGCGCCTTCGCCATCGGCCGACCAAGCAGCGCATCGCCCAGCGCGGTCAGCACCAGGCCCAGCGTCAATTCGTGGAGCGAGACGTCGGGATTGGTGTGCCCCTCCGCCACCCGGTCGACGAGATTGTGGATCGCCTCAAGA
>JBOFDB010000284.1:0-2941 GCA_051646545.1 Sphingomonas sp. | reverse complement strand
GCCAAGGTCGATGCGGCTTTCTTTGCCGATACGCCCGGCGTCACCTCCAACTTCATCGCGACGATTGGCCATGGCGATCCGGCATCGATCTTCGATCGGCTGCCGCGCCCGGCATTTGAGCGCTTCAATCGGATCGTGTGATAGCCCTCTCCCCGCCGGGGAGAGGGTTGGGAGAGGGGAAGGACTGGGCGGCGCGTTGATTGGGACTCACGCCCCTCTCCCCAACCCTCTCCGCGTCGGGGAGAGGGAGTAGTGGTCCGAACACTCGTCATCGATACCGCCACCGCTGCCTGCTCGGTCGCGCTGATCGATGGCGGCGCGGTCATCGCGCGCCTGCATGAGACGGTGGGGCGCGGCCATGCCGAAAAGCTGGTGCCGATGATCGCGGCATTACCCGATGGCGGCCGCGCGCCGCATATTCTGGTCGATTGCGGGCCCGGCAGCTTTACCGGCGTGCGGGTGGGTCTGGCCGCCGCGCGCGGGCTGGCATTGGGCTGGGGCGCCAGCCTGTCGGGCTATTCGAGCACCGCTTTGATCGCGGCGGCAACCTTTGCCGCGCGGCCGACCTTGGCCCAGCTTGCGGTGGTGCTGGAAGGCGGGCATGGCGAGGTCTTCATGCAGGCCTTCACTGCCGCCCCTTTCGCCGCCGACGGCGCGCTCGGATCGTTTCGACCAGAAGCGGCGATGGCCGTGCTGGCGGGCCGGGTTGCGGTGGGCAATGGCGTGTGGCATTTGCCGCTGGCGGTTGATGGCGGCGCCGATGAAGTACTGCCCGATGCCGCCGACGCGCGCCTGTTGCCGGCCGAATGGGCGGCGTTGCCCCCCTCCCCGATTTACGGCCGCGCGCCCGACGCCAAGACGCTGGCCGAACGGGGCCTTGCCTGATGGCGCGGGCGCTGACTCTGGTTGAGTTGCGCCGTGGCACCACTGCCGATCTTCCGGCTGTCGATCATATCATGCGCGAGGCGTTTGACCCCCGCTATGGCGAAGCATGGACGCGCGGCCAGTGCCTGGGGATCATGGCGATGCCCGGCGTCTGGCTGGTGCTGGCGATGGTCGATGGCGAAGCTGCCGGTTTTTCGCTCTCGCGCCAGGTTGCCGATGAAGTCGAGCTGCTGTTGCTGGCGACAGCACCTGACCATCGGCGGCGCGGCGTGGGCCGTGCCCTGGTCAACGCCGTCATCAGTGGCGCGCGCGAACAGGGGGCGACGCGCGTGCATCTGGAAGTTCGGTCGGGCAATGACGCGGTAAAGCTCTACACCGAAACCGGCTTTGCCAAAGTGGGTGAACGCCGTGGTTATTATCGCGGTTCGCAGGGACAGGCCTTCGACGCGCTCACTTATTCACGTAATATTGCCTGAAAAGCCGCGCAGATTTACCTTAAAGCGCGATTTCTGCTTGCACATCACTGGCAATGTGTCGATAGCGCGTGCGCGAAAAGCAAAATCACAATCGCCAAATGAAAAGAGGCTGGGATGGACAATCATAACGAACTTCAGGAAACGCTGATTACCTTGACGGCGGATATCGTTGCCGCGCATGTCAGCAATAACAGTGTCGCCGTGTCGGACCTGCCGACGCTGATCAACAATGTTCATGGTGCGTTAAGCTCGCTGGGCAGCCCGGCGCCTGAACCCGAAATCAAGCAGGAACCTGCGGTTTCGGTCCGCGCATCGATCAAGCCCGATTATATTGTGTGCCTGGAAGACGGCAAAAAGCTGAAAATGCTCAAGCGCCATCTGATGACGCACTACAACATGACGCCGGAGCAATACCGCACCAAGTGGAACCTGCCCGCCGATTATCCGATGGTTGCGCCCAACTATGCGGAACAGCGCCGCAGCCTCGCAAAGAAGATCGGTCTCGGCACCAAGCGTCGCCGCAGCCGCTGAAGGGCACTGCAAGATCCTCCTCGAGCCCTCTCCCCTTGCGGGAGAGGGATACGCAGACTTGGCAGCTTGCTGCCTAGTCGGAGTTGGGTGAGGGGTGAACCCCACACCATCCACGGCGGGAATCCCCCTCTCCAAGCTCCGCTAAGCGCTGACGCGCTAAGCTGCGCTTTCCTCTCCCTCAAGGGGAGAGGAAGACGCTTTGGCCAATCCGCGTGCTATGGCTGGGCGCGATGCCTTTCCAAAGCGCGCCGCAAGCGGCTATGACCGCTCGCCATGGGACGCAAAATCGACCTCGAAGCGCTCTGTCAGGAGCGCGGCCTTCGCATCACTGACCAGCGCCGCGTGATCGCGCGGGTGCTGTCCGATGCCGATGATCACCCCGATGTCGAAAAAGTCTATGAGCGCGCGTCCGCCATCGATCCCGGCATCTCGATCGCGACGGTCTACCGCACCGTTCGCCTGTTTGAGGAAGCCGGCATTCTTGACCGGCATGATTTCGGCGATGGCCGCTCGCGGTATGAGCCCGCCCCCGAAGCGCATCACGACCATCTGATCGATGTCGAAACGGGCAAGGTGATCGAGTTTGTCGATCCCGAGCTCGAACAATTGCAAAAGCTGATCGCCGAACGGCTGGGCTTCCGCCTCGTCGATCATCGCATGGAGCTGTACGGGGTCGCGCTTGACCGCAAGGCCTGATGCGGCGGGCTGGGTAAGGCTGGGCGCGCGCGCGCTGTGCCTGATCCTGGCCATTGCCTTTTGCCTGGTGCCGCATCTTTTGTGGCAGTTGGTGCGGGCGCCGTCGCCCTGGCCCAAATGGTTCATGGTGATGGTGACGCGCATTTGCGGGGTGCGGCGGCGCAGCGTCGGCGTGCCGTTGAAACGCGACGTGTTCTTCATCGCCAATCATTTGAGCTGGCTCGACATTCCCGTCATCGCCAGCGCCAATGGCACCGCTTTCATCGCCAAGGAGGAATTGTCGCGCGCGCCGGTCATCGGCTGGCTGGCGCGGCAGAACCGCACCGTCTTTGTCAGCCGCGCCGATCGGATGG
>JBOFDB010000506.1:0-10230 GCA_051646545.1 Sphingomonas sp. | reverse complement strand
CTATGAATTCCGCGATTTCCCGGTGCACGATGTGCTGGATATCGGGCCGATCCTGCTCGGCCACTGCGTTGAGCCTGCGCTGTTCTTCCCCATGCTTGATCAGATGATGAAGAACCAGGACACGCTGCTCGGCAATATGGACAAAAAGCTGACGCCTGCCGATCAGGCAGCGCTGCAGGGCAAATCGCCCAATGAGGTCGCGACGACGCTGGCGGAAAAGATCGGCTATCTCGATTTCGTCAAGCAGCGCGGCGTTCCCGAAGCCAAGGCGCGCGCGTGCCTGGCCGACAAGGGCGCGCTAGAAGCGCTCGCCAAGAATTTGCAGACCGCCAACACCAAATATCAGATAAGCCAGACGCCGACCTTCATCCTCAATGGCGCGAAGCTCGACACGGTCGATACCTGGGACAAGCTGGAACCGGCGCTGAAGAACGCGGGCGCGTGAGGGTGTAGGGGCGAAGGGCGCCAGCGCGTGCAGATCAAGCGGTTGCGATTGTCGGGCTTTAAGAGCTTTGTCGACGCCACCGATTTGCGCATCGAACCGGGCCTGACCGGCATTGTCGGGCCCAATGGCTGCGGCAAGTCAAACCTGCTCGAAGCGCTGCGATGGACGATGGGCGAAAACAGCGCCAAGTCGATGCGCGGCGCGGGCATGGACGATGTCATCTTCGCGGGCACCGCGCATCGGCCGCAACGCGACTTTGCCGAAGTCTCGATGCTGATCGAAGGGGCGGGCGACGATGAGGAAACCGAGATCGTCCGCCGCATCGAACGTGGCGCAGGCTCCGCCTATCGCGTGAATGGCCGCGATGTGCGGGCCAAGGACGTCGCGCTGATCTTTGCCGATGCCGCGACGGGCGCGCATTCGCCCGCTTTGGTCAGCCAGGGGCGGATCGGCGCGGTGATCGCCGCGCGCCCTGCCGAACGGCGCCAGATGCTGGAGGAAGCCGCCGGCATTGCGGGCTTGCATGTCCGCCGCAAGGATGCCGAACAAAAGCTGCGCGCGACCGAAGCCAATCTGGCGCGGCTCGACGAAGTGATCGCCGATCAGCAGAACCGGGCCGCCGCGCTGAAACGTCAGGCGCGCCAGGCCGAACGCTATCGCCAGCTTTCCGACCAGATTCGTGTGGCGGAAGCCCGTATGGTGTTCAGCCGCTGGCGTGATGCGGCGGCGGCGGCCGATGTTGCGCGGGCGGAAGCGGCGCAGGCGGAAGAGCGCGTCGCCGCCGCCGCCGAGGCGCAGCGCGCGGTCACGGCGCATCACGAGGCCGCGGTCGAGGCGCTGACGGCGCTTCGTGCCGAAGCCCAGGCCGCCCGCGACGGGGCAAGTGCGGCCGCGCATCAGCTCGACACGCTGCGCACCGAACGCGCCGGGGTGGATCGCCGCGCCGCCGAACTGGCCGATGCGCTGGCCCGGCTGGAGAGCGATCGCGAGCGCGAAGGGACATTGGCGCATGATGCCGCCAACGCACTGGCGGCGCTGGCGGAGGAAGCCAAGGCAATCGAGGCGCGGCTGGCCGAGGCAAATGCGCGCAAGCCCGAAATTGAGGCCGCGCTGGCGCAGGTCGAACGCGCCGTCAGCGACGCCGAAGTCGCGCTGGCCCAGGCGCTTGCGGCCCAGGCGAGCGAAGCCGCCGAGGCGCGGGTGGCGCAAGCCGCGCAGGCGGCGGCACGCGCCCGGCTCGATCGCGCCGAACGCGACCAGGCGCGCATCGCCGCCGAAGCCGCCGCGCTCGCCGATATCGCGCCGCTCGCCGCCGATCGCGCCGCTGCCGCTGTCCGCCGCGAGCAGGCCCAGGCACAGCTTGAAAAAGCGCGGGCGGCCTTTGCGGTTGCCGATGCCGAGGAACGCGCCGCGCTGGCCTCGCGCGATCATGCCCAGCAGGCGCGCGCCGCTGCCCATGCCGAACTGGCCGCGATCGACAGCGAAACCGTCGCTCTCGCCAAGGCGACGCGCACGAGCGGCAAGGACCGCGTGCTCGATCGGCTCAGCGTCGCCTCGGGGTGTGAACGGGCGCTCGCGGCGGCGCTGGGCGACGATCTGGAAGCCGGGCTGGATATGGCGGCGGACCAATCTTGGGGCGGTGCTGACGCGCAACATGGCGATCCGCCCGCGCCGCCGGGGCTGAAGTCACTGGCCACCAAGGTCGATGCGCCGCCCGCGCTGGCGCGCCGCCTGGCCCAGGTGTTCGTGGCTGACCGCGATGATGGGCAGCCGCTCGCGGTCGGTCAGCGCCTGGTTACCACAGCGGGGGTGCTACGGCGTTGGGATGGCTTTGTCGCCAAATCGGTGGGCGCGGCGGCGGCGGAGCGGCTGGCGCGGATGAACCGGTTGAAAGCGCTGGAGGCGGCACGGCCATCAGCGCTGCAGGCGGTGCAGAGCGCCGAGGCCGAGCTTGATCGCATTGCCGCTGCCATTGCCGCTGCCAAGGCCAATGCCGCCGATGCCCGCCGCGTGATCGATTCGGCGGAGGCGACGATTCGCGAGGCGTTGCGCGCCGAAGACCGCGCCACTGCCGCAATCGAGCGGATCGAGGCACAGCGCGGCGATGTCGCCGAGCGCAGCCGCCGAGCGCTTGCCGATCGTGACGAGGCCGCGCGCGATGCGGCGCGCGCCGATGCGGCGGTGGGCGCGCTGCCCGATGGCAGTGCCATGCGGGAGCGCGTCGCCCTGCTCCAGCGCGAGGCGGAGCTGCGTCGTGCCGCCGCCGCGCAGGCGCGCGCCGATCGCGCCACGCTCGATCGCGATCTTGGCAATGATCAGGCGCGGCTGGCGGCGGGCCAGGCCGATGCGCGCAACTGGCGGGCGCGGGCGGGCGAAGCCGCGCGCCGCATCGCCGACATGGCCAAACGCGAGGAGGCACTGCGCGAGGAAAGCGCGGTGGTCGCGGCCCGCCCTGCCGGACTCGACGCGCGCATCGCGGCGCTTGAGGCCGATCATCTCGCCGCGCGTGCCCGGGCCGAGGCAGCCGCTTTGGCCGAACGCGAGGCGGAGGCGGCGCTGCGGACCGTCGAGGCGGCGGCGCGCGATGCCGGCGAAGTGCTGGCCCAGGCGCGCGAGGCGCGCGCCGGGGCAGCGGCGCGCGCCGAGGCACAGGACATGCGCCGCGTCGAAATGGGGCGCGTTTCGGGCGAGCGCTTCGAATGCCCCGCCCCGGTCTTGCCGGAACGCGTCGGCTTCGATGCCGCAACCGTCGCCAGTCCGGCGGAGGAATCGTCGCGTCACGAACGGCTGTCGGTTGATCGTGAGCGGATCGGCCCCGTCAATCTCGTCGCCGAGGCTGAGCTGGCCGAGCTGGAAGCGGCGGTTACTGGCAATGCCGCCGAACGCGAGGAACTGGGCCTTGCGGTCAATCGCCTGCGCGGCTCGATCGGCAATTTGAACCGCGAAGGGCGTCAGCGGCTGCTCGCCGCGTTCGAAGCGGTCGATGCCCATTTCCGGCGCCTGTTCACGACGCTGTTCAATGGCGGTCAGGCGCATCTCGCGCTGGTCGATTCAGACGACCCGCTCGAGGCCGGGCTGGAGATAATGGCGCAGCCGCCGGGCAAGAAGCTGCAATCGCTGACGTTGCTGTCGGGCGGCGAACAGGCATTGACCGCGGTGGCGCTGATCTTTGGCCTGTTCCTCACCAATCCGGCGCCGATCTGCGTGCTCGACGAAGTCGACGCGCCGCTCGACGATGCCAATATCGAGCGCTTCTGCGACCTGCTCGACGCGATGACGCGCGAAACGGCGACGCGCTATCTGATCGTCACTCACAATGCCGTCACCATGAGCCGAATGCATCGCCTGTTCGGGGTGACCATGGTCGAACAGGGGGTCAGCCGCCTTGTCTCGGTCGATCTTGGCGGCGCGGAGCAATTGCTCGCGGCGGAATAGCCGGTTAATGGCGCGCGCGGCCGCTCCTGACTTTCAGCCACACCACCGCCGCCACCGCCAGCACCAGCAGCGCGCCGATGACGAGATCGGCCGAGTGGAACGCCGCTTTCAGGCGCGGGTCGCTGTCCCATTTGTCGCCCAGCACCACGCCCAGATAGGCAAGGCCGCCGCACCAGATCGCCGAGCCGATTGTCGTATAGAGGTGAAACCGCACCAGGTTCATCCGCCCCAGCCCGGCGGGGATCGATACGAAGGCGCGCACCACCGGCAGCAGCCGCCCGACCAGCGCCGCCACACTTCCCCAATGCGCAAAAAAGCGCTCGGCAATGTCGAGGTGATGCGCATCGAGCAAGACATAGCGGCCATAGCGCACCAGCAGCGGCCGCCCGCCGCGCGCGCCCAGCTCATAGCCGATGCGCGCGCCGATATTCTCCCCGATCACGGCCGCAATCACCACGCCGGGCAGCGTCAGCGTGCCCTTTGACACCAGATAGCCGGCAAAGGGCATGATGATTTCAGACGGGATGGGCACGCCCGTCGACACCAGCGCCATCAACAGCGTGATGCCGGGATAGCCCCCCGCCTGAATCACCGCGATCACAAAGGCGGCAAGCGCGCCTAGAAGCTGTTCGACCATGGCGGGCGCGCATGGGCGAAAAAGCGCGGCGTGGAAAGGGGTTTTACGCGATCAGCGCGGCGGCAGCGGCCAAGTCGCTCACGAAACGGGCATATTCTTCGTCGGCGCGGGCCTTGTCGTCGATGCGCAGCAGAAAGCTGGGGTGGACGGTGATCCACCCCGTGCCGCCGCCATCGGGCAGCTCGATCGCGCGGCCGCGCTCGCGGCTGATCGTCACGGTGCGGCCGAACAGCGATCGCGCGGCGGTGGCGCCAAGCGCAACGGTAAGGCGCGGGCGCAGGATCATCCGCTCCTGCTCGATCCACCAGCGACAGGCGTCGATTTCGGCGGTGTCGGGCTTGTCGTGGATGCGGCGGGGCCCGCGCGGCACGAATTTGAAATGCTTGACGGCGTTGGTGATGTAAAGGCGCCCCCGGTCAATGCCTGCTTGCGCGAGCGCCCGGTCGAGCACTTGCCCGGCGGGCCCGACAAAGGGCCGTCCCGCCACGTCTTCCTGGTCGCCGGGCTGTTCGCCGACCAGCATCAGCTCGGCCGATACCGGCCCTTCGCCAAACACCGTCTGCGTCGCGGGCTTGTAAAGCGAGCAGCGGGTACAGACCGCCGCTTCGTTGCGCAGCGCCGCCCATGCCGCATCGGCATTGCCGCCGGTCGCGGCGCGCGCGGTTTCGATCATCGCGGCTTCCCTTGCTTGCGCGCCTGCGATCAGGCCGGGAACCAACGCGGTTTCGGGCATATTGTGCCAATATTTGCGCGGCATCTCCTTCAGCATCGCGCCCACCTTCACGCGGGCGGGATTGAAGATGCTGGCATAATAGGCTTTCCACACCGCCTCGACCGGGTCGCCCTCCGGCGCGTCGGCGCGGGTGGCGGGCGGCCCTTCGTTCAGCGTCTTGCCGTCCCAGTGGAGCGCGAGTTCAGGCGTCAGGATCGACCAATTGAGCGATGCAAAGCGGTTGAGGAAAAAGGCGGCATTGGCGCGGACAATGTGGTGCGTCGGCTCAAACCAGGCAACGAAGCGCGGCCCTTCGGGCGAGGCCAGCTCGCGAAACCGCAGGAAAGCGCGCATCTTGTGGATGTCGCGCCGCACCTCCTTGGCGAGCAGCTCTAGCCGGCGGACCAGCGGGTCGGCATGGTCGTCAACCAGGCGCGGCTGTTCCTGCAGCCGCATGAGCAGGGTATAGAGCAGCGCGAAGCGCTCCGGCTCGCGATGGAGGATGGCGTTGCGGGCAAGATCAATGAACGCGCGCGGCACGCGCAATTGGGTGGACGGCGCGGCTTCATGCGCGACCGCTTCACCCGCAAACAGATCGGTCGGGGCATCGCCCACCTGCCAGATAATTTCGTCCGGCGGTACGCGTTCCGCCGCCAGCCCCCGCGCCGCATCGCGCCAGCCATCAAAGTCATCGGGTTGGGCAAGGCGGATCGTACGGGTCATGGGCATTAAAGTAAGACGTGTTGGACCCGTTCAAACCATGTCGACCAAATTAAAGCTTGTCATGGTTTGTGGCTCGAGCGGCGCCTGCATTTGAGTTTGTGTCTTCGAAAGGGTTTCCTTTGACCTTAACCGGTGCAACCTGGTCAGATACTTTAGTGTATTTCGCCTCTTCACCATTTGGAATGTCTGTCGGAATAGGCATGCCGTTGTCCTGGCCGAAAGCCTCCCATGACTCGTTCTGTTGCTTGTCAACGACAAGCTGCCAAGTGCGTCCGGTAGCCGTATCGAGGAGCGTCGTATCTCTTTCGATTTCCGGGCTATGGACGATTATAAACCGGCCAACGGGAACATCAGAAGCCCTTCGCACCTGCTGCTGTACCGGAGTTCCCTGCGGCAGCGCGTTGCATCCGTCCAGTAGAAGCGCAAACGTAAGGCATAGTATTTTTCGCATAGCCCCTCCCTTTTCGGCTAGGAATGTACAAAAATGCGCGCCTTATTAGCACGCCTGAAATGAATAGTTTTGAACTGATCATTTCAAGCTTGGATAGCCAAGAGCGACGCTACCCGAACAGTTCCAATTGCTTTGCCTTCGGCGCCGCAACCGCCTTCAAATCCACCCGGTCAACCAGGGCGGTTGGCCGCCAATCCTCCGCCACGATGAACGGCCGCACCTTGGCGATCGATTGCGTCAGCCGCGCCACATCATCGATCCGCAACCGCCGCCAGCGCCGTGCCGACAGGATGGACGCGACAGCTTTCGTCCCAAGCCCCGGCACGCGCAGCAACAGCTCCTTGGGCGCGGCGTTGATGTCGACCGGGAAGTGCGCGCGGAACTTGAGCGCCCAGGCAAGCTTGGGGTCGATATCGAGCGGCAGCATGCCCGTCGCCGGATCGGCCGCCGCCACCACTTCATCGGGCCGGTATTGGTAAAACCGCATCAGCCAGTCCGACTGATATAGCCGGTGCTCGCGCATCAGCGGCGGGCGTTGCAGCGGCAAGACGCTTGAGGCATCGGGAATCGGGCTGAACGCGGAATAATAGACGCGCCGCAGGCCAAACCGGTCGTAAAGCCCATGCGCCCGCGCGATAATGTCGCCATCGGTCGCGGCGTCGGCGCCGACGATCATTTGCGTCGATTGCCCGGCCGGCGCGAAGCGGGGCGCGGACTTATAGCGTTTTTTGGCGTCGGCGGTGTCGATGATCGCGGCTTTCATGCCCTGCATCGCGCCTTCGATGCGCGGCGCCGATTTGTCGGGCGCCAGCCGGGTCAGCCCCGCCACGGTCGGCAATTCGACATTGATCGACACGCGATCGGCGTACAGCCCCGCCTGCCGCACCAGATCGGCATCGGCGTCGGGGATCGTCTTCAGGTGGATATAACCGCGAAAGCCATGATCCTGGCGGAGCGAGCGCGCCACCTCAACAATCTGCTCCATCGTATAATCGGACGATTTGATGATGCCCGACGACAGGAACAGCCCCTCGATATAATTGCGCTTGTAAAAGGCCAGCGTCAGCTCAACCACTTCGCGTGCCGTAAAGCGCGCCCGCGCGACGTTCGAACTTTTGCGGTTGATGCAATAATGGCAGTCGAAAATGCAGCTGTTGGTCAGCAATATCTTGAGCAGGCTGATGCAGCGGCCATCGGGGGCATAGGCGTGGCAAATGCCCATGCCGGGGCCAGTTGACCCCAGCCCCTTGCCATCGCGCGACGTTCGCCGTGGTGCGCCCGACGAGGCGCATGACGCATCATATTTCGCCGCATCGGCAAGAATCTCAAGCTTTTGACGCACGTCCAACTGGGCCATGCGTTCATTATATGTTCCTGACCGGCAGAATCAACCGAACAGGAACTGGCCAAGCAGGCGATTGAACGGAAAGGTGAAAAATCCCGCGATCAACAGCGCGCCCAGCACCATGCCGCGCACCGATCCGCGATGCTGGCGGACATGGTGGTGCCGCGCCGACCACCAGATTATCGGCACCTGAATCAGCGTCCAGACCGACAGCAGATGGATGATGCTGAACCCGCCGTGATTGACGTTGCGCACCAGCAAACTGTCAAGCGCGGTAAGGATCATGGCCACGACCCACACGGTGCCCAGGCGCCGGTGCAGCCGGTCGCCACGGCGACGGAGCAGCATGATCGGGGTCAGCGCCAGCGCAACCACAATGGTGGCAAGATGACCCCAGATCGCAAGCGGCACCTTGCCCCAATAAGGATAGCCGCGCGCCAGCGCCGCGACGACAAAGCCGAGCAGGATGATCGCCCCCCAGGCGAGCACGCGTTCGAACAAATCGGCATCGATTGCCTTGGGTCGCGCCGATTTTCTTGCAAGTGTCGCCATGCCAATCCCCCTTCACGCACGAGCCGACAAGCTAGCGCCTTCTTCGGTCATGTCGAGCGATGGGGCGACCGCGGTCCGCTGCCTTGGCAGGCCCTTTCACCCCGCAACGATGCTCGGGGGAAAGGGCTGCCGTCAGCCAGGCAGGATCAGTTGGGGTGGACCGAGTCCTGAACGGCCTTGTCTTCCGCCTTTCGCGCGGCGCGCTCGGCCTTATAGGCCTCGAATTGCTGAGTCTGGCACCCGGTGGCGCCGCCGAGCCCGACCGTCGAGCACGAGCCAAGGCCCGCGGCGCCCGCCGCCAGCGTGCCCTGCTGGCGCTGCGCCCAGGCCTGATATTCGGGCTTGATCGAGCCCTGGCGCAAATCCTTGGGCAGGCGGAAGCGTTCATCGGCGCTGCGGCGGACGCAGACGACGACTTCGTTGCCGTTGGAATCGGTCGGGCAGCGTTCATTGCCGTAAATATAAAGGATGCCGTTGACGGGCGCTTCGTGGCGGCCGGTATCGGCAATGCTCGCCGGCATGGCGGCGACAGTGGGGCCATTATCCGCCTGCGGCGTTTTCGCGATCGTTGGCGGATTGGCAATTTTGGGCGGGTTGGCAATCTTGGGTGGATTGGCAATGGTCGGCGGTGGGGATGCCTGCTGGGCAAGCGCGGGCAGCGCCGTGCCAACGGCAAGGGTCAGCGCCACGGTCAAGCGGAAGGGGGTCGTTACCATCGCATCATGCTCCCACAGCACCGCTGACGGTGCCGATCCTGCCCCTCAACAGGCAGCCTGTCATATCCGCGCCGCCGTGGCAATCGCGATGCGGCAGCCCAGCCGGATCAGCCCGCTCAACAGTGGATAGGCCGGCGCGTCCTCCGCGCCGCTGGCCAGCGCGGTGTCGCGATGTTCCAGCTCATCGGCCTGAAAATCGGCGATTGCGCTGGAAAGTTCCGGATCGTCCTTGCCCAGCGCGGCGAGCTGCGCGGAATAATGGCGGTCAATCTCGGTCTCGACGGCCGCCGTGCACGCCATGGCCGCGCTGGGGCCGATCGCCGCCGTCACCGCGCCGAGCGCAAAGCCCGCCACATTCCAGAAAGGCTGGAGCAAGGTCGGCCGCACGCCGCGCTCCGCCATCATCCGGTCGAAAAACACGCGATGGCGAACTTCCTGATTGGCCATTGCCGCAATCGCGCGGGCGGCGGGGCCGCGATCACCCATCACCGCCAATTGGCCGGCATAGATGCGCGTCGCGCCATATTCGCCCGCCTGGTCAACGCGGATCATCGCGTCGCGCGCCGCGCGCGGGTCGCCGGGTTTCCAGCTCATGCGGTTGCCTTTCGTGCCATCAGCGCCAAGATGGTGGCGCCCCCGGCAAGCGAAAAGAGGGCATTGAAGCCAGCAAGCGATATGCCGAACAGCGTCCATTGCGGCGCGTCGCAGCGCACCACCGGCGCGGCCATGATCTTGGCGAGCACGTCTGCCGCCGATCCGCTGGTGTCTTTGAGCGTCGTGGCGCACGGCGTAATGCCTTGCCACCAGTGATACTCGACACCGGCGTGGAACACCCCGATCGCGCCGCTGGTGATGATGGCAAGCGCGGCGAGCGCGACGAGCAGTTGCTGCGCGCCCCGCTGCGGCACCACAAAGGCGAGCGCCGCCAGCGCGATGGCGGTATAATGCGGCCAACGCTGCCAATGGCACATCTCGCACGGCACCAGATGGCCGATGAATTGCGATCCCAGCGCGCCCGCCATCAACGCGGCGGGCACGGCCAGCGCCATGGCGCGGGCCAGGCGGAAATTGGCGTCCGTCATGGCAGGGCTCAATTGCTCTTGGGCGCCGTCGCGGCGGTGTCGGGCTTTTCGGGCGGCAATTGCGGCACCGGCTTGTGGACGCCGAGCTTGTCGATCATCGCGACTTCGGTCGGCCCGCCCAGCCGGGCGATC
>JBOFDB010000092.1:0-11391 GCA_051646545.1 Sphingomonas sp. | reverse complement strand
GCCAAGGTTGAAGCCAAAGGCCGAATAAGGCAGTTCAACCGAACGATCATGCTCGTTCATGATGTCGCCTGCCAATCTGGTTTTGTAAACACGGGCAATCACGGTCTGTTCACCGGGATTGGTCGCAAAGTCACGCAGGCTGACGGGCACTTTATATTTTTGCGAAAGCGCATCGGCCATTTGCTGACGAAAGCGGTTGTAATCGACATTGAACGCGGTTTGTTCGCCTTCAAACAGCGAACGTACTTGCGGGATGAGGATCGATTTATAGGCTAGATTGGCTTGTGACGACAGGATGCTGTTCTGTCGATCGGCTTCGTTCGCCAGCCGCGTCGCCTCGGCACGCTGCAGCTCAAGCTCGCGGCGCTGCAAGGTCGCCTCGCCACGCTGCAGCCGCAATTCGTCACGCTGCAACTGCAATTCATATCCCTGGCGAAACACCGTCACCACCAGCCATGACGTTGAAATCATGGAAAAGACGGCGGACAGTAATGTCGCAAAGGCTTCAGGCTGGCGAAATCCGTGCAGATTGTCGACCATGACGAAATAGCCGCACGCCAACGCCGCCAGCGTCGCAAGGACGCCGATATATTCGAACCGCACCCGCATTGGTCACCCCTTGCCAACTTCGGCCACGTTGCCCGCAAATTCCTCGAAATCGCGGGCTTCACGAAAATCCTTATAGACGCTGGCGAAACGAATATACGCTACTGAATCGAGCGCTTTCAGCCCCTCCATCACCATTTCGCCAATTTGTTTGGCGGGCACTTCGGTTTCGCCCGAAGTTTCCAATTGGCGCTGGATGCCCGAAACCAGCCGCTCGATCCGCACGCCGTCAATTGGCCGTTTGCTGCAGGCGATCAGCACCGAACGCATCAATTTGTCGCGATCGAACGGCTCGCGCTTGTCTTCTGATTTGAGCACGATCAGCTCGCGCAACTGAATGCGCTCAAAAGTGGTAAATCGCGCGCCGCACGCTTCGCACTGACGACGGCGACGGATCGCCGCGCCGTCATCGGTGGGGCGCGAATCCTTTACCTGGCTGTCTTCATGGCCGCAAAAGGGGCAACGCATTACATGTCCGGGTAAATGGGAAAGCGGGCGGTCAAATCCGCCACACGATCGCGCACGCGCTGTTCGATCTGGCCATCGCCGGCATCACCATTGCGAGCCAGGCCATCGACGACTTCGGCGATGAGGCCGCCGATGGCGCGGAATTCGGCGGGGCCAAAGCCACGCGTCGTGCCGGCAGGGGTGCCAAGGCGGATGCCCGAGGTCACGAACGGTGAGCGCGTATCGAAGGGGATGCCGTTCTTGTTGCACGTCAGCCAAGCACGATCGAGGCCCTTTTCCGCCGCCTTGCCGGTCACGTCCTTGGGTGTGAGGTCCACCAGCATCAGGTGATTGTCGGTGCCGCCCGAGACGATGCCGAGCCCCGCTTCCTTCAAACTATCCGCCAGCGCGCGGGCATTTTCGACGATACGGTGCGCGTAGAGCTTGAATTCGGGCCGCAGCGCCTCGCGAAAAGCGACCGCCTTGGCCGCGACGATGTGCATCAGCGGCCCGCCCTGCAGCCCCGGGAAGATCGCCGAATTGAGCTTCTTCGCCAGTTCCTCTTCATTGGTGAGGATGATGCCCGAGCGCGGGCCGCGCAGCGACTTGTGCGTCGTCGTCGTCACGACATGGGCATGGGGAATCGGCGAGGGATGCGCGCCGCCCGCAACCAGGCCCGAGATATGCGACATGTCGACGAGCAGATAAGCACCCACTTCGTCGGCAATCGCGCGGAACGCCGCCCAATCCCATACCCGCGAATAGGCGGTGCCGCCCGCGATGATCAGCCTGGGCTTATGCTCACGCGCCAGCCGCGCCACTTCGTCCATGTCGATCAGGTGATCGTCGCGGCGCACGCCATAGGGAATGACGTTGAACCACTTGCCGCTCATATTGACGGGCGATCCGTGCGTCAGGTGGCCGCCGGAATTGAGGTCGAGCCCCATGAAGCTGTCGCCGGGGTTGAGCAGCGCCAGGAACACCGCCTGGTTCATCTGGCTGCCCGAATTGGGCTGGACGTTCGCGAAATTGCAGCCGAACAATTGCTTGGCGCGCTCGATCGCCAGCGTCTCGACGACATCGGCATATTCGCAGCCGCCATAATAGCGCTTGCCCGGATAGCCTTCGGCATATTTGTTGGTGAACACCGATCCGGCGGCTTCGAGCACCGCGCGGCTCGCGATATTCTCGCTCGCGATCAGCTCGATCTTGTCCTGCTGGCGCTTCAGTTCGTGGCCGATCGCGGCGGCGATATCAGGGTCGGACTCGGCCAGGGTGGCGGTGAAGAAGCCGCTGTCGGCGATGTCGTGCGCTTGGGTGCTCATGCCGGGTCCTTTGCGAAATCGGGCGCGCCGAGCTTGGCGACGCGGTTGCTGTGGCGGCCACCCTCGAAGGTAGCGGCGAGAAACGTAGTGATGCACGCGCGCGCCATTTCCTCGCCGATCAGGCGCGCACCGAGCGCGATGACATTGGCGTCATTATGCTGGCGGGCAAGCGCGGCGGACAGCGGCTCGGACACCAAGGCGCAGCGGCAGGCGGGATTGCGGTTGACCGCGATCGAAATGCCGATCCCCGATCCGCACAGCGCCACGCCGAAATCGGCGGCGCCATCGGCAAGGGCGGCAGCGAGCCTATAGCCATAATCGGGATAATCGACGCGATCGGCATTGAACGGGCCAAGGTCAGTCACGTCATGGCCCTGATCCTTCAACCACGGCACCAGCGCGGCCTTCAGGTCATAGGCGGCATGATCGGACGCGATAACAAGGCGCATGAGCGGCGCGGCTCTCCAAACAAAGCGGGCGAATGCGAGCGGCCTTAATCGATCGGGACGGGGAAGGCCACCCTGGGATATCGGGCATGGCGCATCTTATCACTGGACCCATTGCCCCGATTGTCCATCGCGGCCAAGCAGGTTAAGCCGCGCGCCATGGCCGCCGCCCCCGCCATTCCCGACAATGCCGACGCCGCGCGCGCGCGGCTGGTTGAGTTGATGGTGCTGACCGGGCAGGACGACCGCGCCGCCTTTGCCGAGCTGTATCGCCTCACCTCGGCGAAGCTTTTTGGCGTGTGCCTGCGTATCTGTGGCGAGGCCCAAGCAGCCGAGGATGTTTTGCACGAGGTTTACCTGACGATCTGGCGCCGCGCGGGCGCGTTTGAGCCGGGACGGGCGAGCCCGATCACCTGGCTGGCGACGATCGCGCGCAACCGGGCGATCGACTGGGTCCGCGCCCAGGGCACCCGGCGGGCCGCGCCCATTGAGGACGCGGCGCCGATCGCCGATGCGCGCCCCCTCGCCAGCGACCTGATGCTGGCAGCCGAAGGTGACCGGCGGCTGCATCTCTGCCTTGATGCGCTGGACGACCATGCCCGCTCGGCGATCCGCACCGCGTTTTTCGATGGCGTAACCTATGCCGAGCTCGCCGAGCGCCTGGGCGTCCCGCTCGGCACGATGAAAAGCTGGGTTCGCCGCGGTCTCATCCGGTTGAAGGAGTGCCTCGACCGTGACGGATGAGCCGATGACGCCCGCCGACGAGGCCGAGATGCTCGCCGCCGAACTGGCGCTGGGGCTGCTCGAGGGCGAGGACCGTGCCCAGGCCATGCGGCGCGTGCTGATCGACCCCGATTTCGCCCGCGCGGTCGAGCGGTGGCGCGCACATTTTGCGACGCTCGCGCTGGATGTCGCCCCGGTCGAACCACCGGCGGGCGGACTGGCGCGGCTTCAAGCGGCGATCGCGGCGCCGGCGGCGACCCCGGCGCCGATACCGGCCAATGACAATCGCCGGGTGCGGCTGTGGCAAGGCGTCGCGGGGTTGTCGTCGCTGGTGGCAGCGGCGCTGATCGGCGTCGTCCTGCTCCGCCCGGTGCCACCGCGGGTGATCGCGCCCGCCGCGCCGGTGCTCGTCGCGGCGATTGCGCCCGAGGACAAGGCCGCGCCGATCGCTGCCGCTTACGACGCGGGTAAGGGCCAG
The DNA here is from genome assembly GCA_051646545.1 of Sphingomonas sp. GTDB lineage: Bacteria > Pseudomonadota > Alphaproteobacteria > Sphingomonadales > Sphingomonadaceae > Sphingomonas. The sequence continues at coordinate 7,366 of JBOFDB010000092.1, read as the reverse complement.
TTGCATCTCGCCGCCGCCATCCTGACCGATCCGGCCCATAGCGCCGAGCTGTGGATCATCGCCGCCGATGGCGTGCCGCATTCGCTGGGCGTGCTGCCCCCCGGCCACGCCCGGACGGTGGCGATCGACCGCCAGCAAGCGGCGCGCTTCGTGCCCGGATCGAAGCTGGTGGTGACACGCGAGCAACTTGGCGGATCGCCCGACGGCACGCCCAAGGGCCCGGCCGTCGCGGCGGGCGCGCTGATATCGGCCTAAGGCCTTTCCAATTTAGGCGTTCGTGCCGAATCGAAAATTTCCGCTCGTCCCGAGCCCTTCGGCTGGCTGGCAGGCCAGCCGCTCAGGACAGGCTTCGGCCCACAGGGCCGAAGTCGAGGGACGGGAGGCCTCGCAGAGGGCAGACAAGCGTGTCTCGACTGCGCTCGACACGAGCGGAAGCGAGGAAGGCCTTTCCAGCCAATAATTTTCGGGGTGCCTGCATCCGCCGCATCCCCCGCCCCGTAGCTTCCGCCGCACCCGATGAGAGGTGCCTTCAGGAGGCTAGCTTCAATGAAATCCCCCCTCGCTCCCGTCATGATCGCGCTGTCGCTCGCCGTTGGCGGCGCCGCGTTTGCATCCACCCACGCCATGAAGGATCCGATGGTCGGCGGTGCCGCGATGTACCCGACCAAGAACATCATCGAAAATGCGGTCAATTCAAAGGATCACACCACGCTCGTCACGGCGGTGAAGGCGGCCGACCTGGTTGACACCCTGTCTGGCCCCGGCCCGTTCACCGTGTTTGCGCCGACCAACGACGCCTTCGCCAAGCTGCCCGCCGGCACCGTTGAGACGCTGCTGAAGCCCGAAAACAAGGCGACGCTCGCCTCGATCCTGACCTATCACGTCGTCCCCGGCCGGATCAGCGCACAGGCGATCGCGGCCAATGCCAAGGCGCATGGCGGCACCGCGACCTACACCACGGTCCAGGGCGGCACGCTCACCTTCAAAAAAGGCGTGAAGGGTTGGACGGTCACCGACGCCAAGGGCAACAAGGCCAACATCACCATCGCCAACGTATTTCAGTCGAACGGCGTCATCCATGTGATCGACGGCGTGCTGCTGCCGTAATCGCTTCCCGTCGCGTCGGCCCCGGCATCCCGGACCGGGCCAGGCGCGGCGGGGACGAAGCGGTTGCCGTCCCCCCGGTGGCCGCAACTGGGCCTGCCGTCTTCCCCCAAGGGCGGCAGGCCCATTTTGTTTGTCGCTTGCCCCGCCCGCCATCGCGCCGTCATGCACCCGTCATCGCTTTGTCCTAGCGCGCACGCGCATTGCAAGCTAGGCGAGCACGCAAGGAGACGCTTAAAGCATGGCACCGGTGACCAAGGGTCCGCGTAATCTGGCCGTCCGCAAGGCCGTGATTCGACACGAGCATTTGTCGAAACAGGGATTGCTGGAGCGCGCCTTCAGCTTTGCCTTTCGGGGCCTGGTCTATGCCCAGATCTGGGAAGACCCGGCGGTCGACATGGAAGCGCTGGCCATTACGCCCGATTGCCATATCGTGCAGATCGCGTCGGGCGGCTGCAATGTGCTGAGCTATTTGACCGCTGACCCCAAGGCGATCACCGCAGTTGACCTCAACACCGCGCATATCGCGCTCAACAAGCTCAAGCTCGCTGCCGCGCGCTATTTGCCCGATTACGAAACCTTTCACCGCTTCTTCGCGCGCGCCAATGCGAAGGAAAATATCGCCGCCTATAAGCGCTATGTCCGCCCGCATCTGGACGAACCGACCCGGCGTTATTGGGAAGGCCGCGACATGATCGGCCGGCGGCGGATCGGCGGCTTTGCCAAGGGCGTCTACAAGCGCGGCCTGCTCGGCAATTTCATCGGCGCGGCGCACCTGATCGCGCGGCTGCACGGCGTCAATCCCCGCAAGATCCTCGAGGCGAAATCGATCGAGGAGCAGCGCGAGATTTTCGATCGCGATTATGCGCCGGTGTTCGACAAGGCGTTTGTCCGCTGGCTGACCGACCAGCGTGCCTCGCTGTTTGGGCTGGGCATCCCGCCCGCGCAATATGAGGCGCTGGCCGGCGACAATAAAATGGCGGTGGTGCTGCGCGAAAGGCTGGAAAAGCTGGCCTGCGATTTTGACCTGCGCCACAATTACTTTGCCTGGCAGGCGTTTGGTCGCGGCTATGCCGAAGGGCCTGATGCCTCGCTGCCGCCCTATCTCCAGGCCGATAATTACGCGGCCGTCGCCGATCGCGTGTCGCGGGTCGAGGTGCGCCACGCCAATTTCATCGACTATCTGAAGTCGATGCCCAATGGCTCGCTCGATCGCTATGTTCTGCTCGATGCGCAGGACTGGATGACCGACGAAATCCTGACCGATTTGTGGACCGAGATTACCCGCACCGCCAAGGCGGCCGCGCGCGTCCTGTTCCGCACGGCAGGCGAGGAGACGATCCTGCCCGGCCGCGTGCCCGACGCGGTGCTTGGCCAATGGGAGTACCGGGTTGAGGACTCGCTCGATTATACCCGCCGTGATCGGTCATCGATTTATGGCGGCGTTCATCTGTACGTGCTGAAGGGCTGAACGGGCAGCCAATGGCAGCGCAGGCGGCAGACCATGCCGGGCATATGGATGCGATTTATCGCACCCAGCGGCATTTCTATGATCTCACCCGCAAATATTATCTGCTGGGACGCGATCGATTGATCGCGGGCCTCGCCCCGCCGCCGGGGGGCACGGTGCTCGAAGTGGGATGCGGCACGGGGCGCAATCTGATCGAGGCGGCAAAGCGCTGGCCCAAGGCGCGCTTCTACGGCATCGATATTTCAGCGGCGATGCTGGAGACGGCGCGCGCCAAGGTGGCGGCGGCGGGCCTGGCCGACCGCATCACGCTCGCCCAAGGTGATGCCACTGCCTTCGACGCGGCGACGCTGTTTGGGGTCGAGCGCTTCGACCGGATTTTCCAGAGCTATACCTTGTCGATGATCCCCAATTGGCAGGGCGCCATTGGCGAAGCGGCGGGCAAGCTGGCCCCCGATGGCTGGCTCGACATCGTCGATTTCGGCCAGCAGGAGCGGTTGCCGCGCCTTTTCCGTCAGCTGCTCTTTACCTGGCTGGGCCAGTTTGACGTAACGCCACGCGCCAATTTGGCCGAGGTGATCGATACAACCGCGACCGCCAGCGGGCTCGCCGCCCGCTTCACCCCGCTTTATCGCGGTTATGCCTGGAGCGCGCGGCTGACGGCCCCGGTCTGACGAGTCACTTCCTTACAGGCCCGTTCGTGCTGAGCAAGTCGAAGCACCGTCCTTTGGCGAGGAAGAACCGCCCTTCGACAAGCTCAGGGCAAACGGGAATAGTTGGGCACGGATGACCGTTAAATGGCCAGATCAATGGCGTGGAGCACCAGCCCCACCAGCCCGCCCACCAGCGTGCCGTTGACGCGGATATATTGCAGGTCGCGGCCAACCGCATTTTCCAGCCGTCGGGTGATGGTGGCGGCATCCCAGCTGCGGATGGTTTCGGACACCAGCCGAACGATGCCGTCGCCATAATCGGCGACGGTGCCCACGGCGGCGCGGCGGAAAAAGCGGTTGATCGTCGTCTTGAGCCGTGAATCGCTCTGCAACGTCGATCCCAACGCCTTAAGGGCTTCGGCAAGCCGCCCGTCGCGCCCGGCGGCGGGATCGCGGGCAATGCGGATCAGCGTCACCCGCGCCTGTTCCCACAGCCCGTCAATCCAGCGCTGCATCGCCGGGTTGCCGATAATCTCGAGCTTCAGCCGCTCGACGCGCGCCTGCATTTCGGGATCATATTGCAGGTCGAACGCGAGCTGCTTCAGCCCCTCTTCCGCCTTGCCGCGCAGAGGATGGCCGGGGTCGACCGCCATTTCCGCCAGCATCTGATCGAGCCCGTCGATGATCTTGTTGGCAAGCGTCTCGTCCAGCCCGGTCCAGCGCATGATCGATCCGGCGCGCTCGCGCACCATCGCGCGGATCAACGGCTCGTTCGCCTCCAGCGTGCGCCCCGCCCAGCGGACAATGCCGTTGAGCAGCGGCACATGCCGGTCCTGCGCAATCGCGGCGTCGAGCGCCTGGCCGATCAACGGGGCGATATCGAGCCCGCGCAGCCGCTGGGCAATGGTCGATTTGGCCATGCCGCCCAGCCGTTCCTGGTCGAGCGATTCGAGCACATCACCCGCCAGCCGCCCGGCGCCCAGCCGCAATCGCCCGCCGCCGCCCCCTTCGGGATCGGCAAGCCAGCGCCCCACCGACCCCGCCACATCGAGCCGCCGCATCCGCCGGGCAACGATGCGCGGCACCAGAAAATTGCTCCTCAGAAACGCCGCCAGCGTATCGCCAATCCGGTCCTTGTTGCGCGGCACCAGCGCGGTGTGCGGGATCGGCAGGCCGAGGGGATGGCGAAACAGCGCCGTGACCGCGAACCAGTCGGCCAACCCGCCCACCATCGCCGCTTCGGCAAAGGCGCGCAAAAAGCCAAGGGCGGGATAGGCCGGCTGCAGGGCGCGGGCGACCAGGAACAGGCTGGCCATCAGCACCAGCAAGCCCGTCGCGACCAGCCGCATACGGATCAGCGCGGGCGGCGGGGCATCGGTGCCGGGCATGCGAGCAAACAGCATCATCCCCGGCACAATCCCCGAAAGCGGGGAACGTTCAAGCCCCCTGCCTTCGGCACCTTTATCATTCCGCCGGCTGGATGCCGCCCTCGCCGGGGTGGAAGCCGACCGGCTTGGGGCCGCCGCCCTCAATCAGGGGGCGACTTTCGTCACCCGGCCGATAGGTGAGCAGGCGCCTGCTGAGCCGCGGGCCCATCCATTGCTCAATGCCGACCGCGATCGAGAAACCGGCGGGCACGATGACCAGCGTCAACACCGTCGACACGATCAGCCCGCCAATCACCGTCACGCCCATCGGCGCGCGGAAGCTGCCATCGCCGGTCAGCGACAGCGCGACGGGCAGCATGCCCGCCACCATCGCCACGGTGGTCATCACGATCGGCTGGGCACGCTTGTGGCCGGCATCGAGGATGGCGACGTCGCGCGGCACGCCCTTATACATTTCCTCCAGCGCGAAATCGACGAGCAGGATCGAATTCTTGGCAACAATGCCAAACAGCATCAGCAGGCCGATAAAGACGGGCATCGACACCGCGTCCCCCGCCAGCCGCAAGGCCAGCGCCGAGCCGAGCGGCGCCAGCACCAGCGCGCCCATATTGACCAGCGGCGGCACCACGCGCTTGTAGAGCAGCACCAGCACCGCAAACACCATCAGCACGCCCGATATGACCGCGACGACGAAGTTGACCAGCAACTCGGCCTGCCACTTCGCGTCGCCGATCGTCAATTGCTGCACGCCGGTCGGCAGATGTTGCAGCGCGGGCAGCGCCTGGATCTTGGTCATCGCGTCGCCCGTCACCTTGCCGGGCGCCAGATCGGCGCCGATGCTGATGCGGCGCGTCAAATTGGTATGCTGGATCAGCGTCGGGCCGGACCCAAAGCCGATATCCGCGACCACGCCCAGCGGCACCGATCCGCCATTGGCGGTGGGCACGGGCAGGTTCTTGATCGTCGACAGGTTGCGCCGCGATTCCTCGGCCAGCGCGACGCGGATCGGAATTTGCCGGTCGGATAGCGAGAATTTGGCGGCATTCTGGTCGGTTTCGCCTTGCGTCGCGATCAGGATGGTCTGGCTGAGCGCCGCCGTCGTCACCCCCATGCTGGCCGCAAGGTCGAGGCGCGGCTTGATGCTGATTTCCGGCCGTTGCAAGTCGCCCACCACGCGCGGCGCGCGAATTTCGGTCAGATGCGCCATCTGCTCGACCAGATCATTGGCGGTTTTGGTGAGGAGCACCGGATCGCTGCCACCCAGCGTAATCGTAATGTCCCGTCCCGAATTGCCGCCACCGCCGCCATTGCCCTGCGACCGGAAGAAAATCCGCGCATCGGGAATTTGATTGAGTTCGGGCGCATACGCACGCTCAAATTCGGTGCTGGTCTGCTTGCGGTCCTTGCGCAGCGTCAGGAATACGTTCGCGTTGCCGACATTGATGCTGGTAAAGGCATTGTCGACCTCTGGCGCGCGTTCGATAAGGTGGGTGACGCGTTCGGCAACCGCGCGGGTTTCATCCAGCGTGGCGCCCGGCGCGAGCTGAATGCTGATCTGGCTGAAATCCTGGTTCAACTTGGGCTGAAACGTCAGCGGAATAGCGGGCAGCACGCCGGGCAATCCGGCAAAGGCAATGATCGTGGCGACAAAGGCAAGCGCCCCGATTCCCATTGTTTTCCAGCGATTAGCGAGCGACCAGCGCAGCGCGCGCATATATTGGTCCATCATCCAGCCCTCGCCATGCGAGGCCGCGCCAAAGGCTTTCAGGAAATAGGCCGCGATCATCGGCGTGATCATGCGCGCGACGGCAAGGCTCATTAGCACCGAGGCGACGACGGTGAGGCCGAAATTCTTGAAGAACTGCCCCGCGACGCCCGGCATCAGCGCGACGGGCAGGAACACCGCGACGATCGACATGGTCGTCGCCAGCACGGCAATGCCGATCTCGTCCGCCGCGTCGATCGCTGCCTGATAGGCGGTTTTGCCCATGCGCATGTGGCGGACGATATTCTCAATCTCGACGATCGCGTCGTCGACCAGCACGCCCGCGACCAGGCTCAGCGCCAGCAAGCTCAGGAAGTTGAGCGTGAAGCCCATCAGATACATGAAAAAGAAAGCAGGGATGGCAGAGAGCGGGATGGCGATCGACGAAATCACCGTGGCGCGCCAATCGCGCAGAAACAGGAAGACAACCACGACGGCGAGAAAGGCGCCCTCAATCATTGCCTCGATCGCCGAATTATACTGGATCTTGGTATAATTGACGCTGGTGAACAGCTGGGTGAAGTGGACCTTAGGATTGTCCTTTTCCAGCTGTTTTAACACCTTGAGCGCGCCGTCATAGACCGCGACGTCCGACGCGCCTTTGGCACGCTGGAAATAGAAAGAGACGACGGGATGGCCGTGCATCAACGACACCGAGCGCTGCTCGGCATAGAGGTCTTTCACCTCGGCAAGCTCGCTGAGCTTGATCGTGCGACCACCGCCCAGCGCAATATCGGTCTGCCCCAGGTCATAGGCATTGCGGGCATTGCCGAGCACGCGAACCGATTGTTCGGACCCGGCGATCTGCGCGCGGCCGCCCGCGGCGTTGAGGTTGGTTTGCCGCAGCTGCGCATTCACCTGCGCCGCCGTTACGCCAAAAGACTGGAGCTTGACGGGGTCTAGGATGACGCGGATTTCGCGGTTGACCCCGCCCGATCGGCTCGCCTTAGCCATGCCGGGTACACTCAGCAACCGCTTGGCCACGGTA
>JBOFDB010000360.1:0-2411 GCA_051646545.1 Sphingomonas sp. | reverse complement strand
CGCGCTCAACGTCAATGCCCCGGTGGCGCTGCTCGGGGCGTTCGATCCGCTGCTGCGCCGGTCAGGGCGGGGCCGGATCATCGGGCTGACCACCAAGGTCGCGAAGACCGCGCGGGCTTATTGGGGCGAATATGCCGCGTCCAAGGCCGCGTTTGAGGTGATGCTGCGCTGCTATGGCGATGAAGTCGCCAATTTGAGCCCCATTCGCGTCGCGCTTGTCGATCCCGGCGCCACCCGCACCGTAATGCGCGCCCGTGCCTATCCCGGCGAAGATCCGGCCTCAGTCAAGGATCCGCAAATTGTCGGCGACCATATCGCCAAGCTCATCATCGGCGATTTCGAGACGGGGCATTATGAGACGATCGACTAATCCCCGTTTGGGTTGAGCTTGTCGAAGCCCTGCCCTTCCAGGCGAGGCAGGGCAGCCAGCTCAGGAGGAACGGGAAGGCGGCAATGGCTTGACCAGCGTCACCTGCGCCACCTCGATCCCGCCGCCGCGAAAGCCACCTTCACAGTACATCAGATAATATCGCCAAAAGGCCTGGAATTCACGGTCAAATCGACGGGGCAAGCGGTTGTCGGCAATGGCCGCGTCGAAATTGGCCCGCCACCGCTTCAGCGTCTCGGCATAATCCGCCGGAAACGCCACCCGGTCGGTCCAGGCCAGCCCGATCTCCTCCGCCAGCGCCCGGAACCTGCTTTCCGACAGCAACATGCCACCTGGAAAGACATAAGCCTGGATGAAATCGACGTTCTGGGCATAAGCCTCGAAAATAGCGTCATCAATAGCGATATACTGCACCGCTGCCCGACCGCCCGGCTTCAGTGCCCGGGCAATCGCCGCCAGATAGTCCCGCCAATAGGCCTGCCCCACCGCCTCGACCATCTCGATGCTGACCACGGCATCATAATGTCCGGCCACATCGCGATAATCGGTCAACGTCACCTCGACGCCGGGCAACGACGCCTTGGTCAACGCCTGAACCTGCTCCTCGGAAATGGTGATGCCATGGACACGTCGTCCCGCCGCCGATGCGATGCGGGCAAATGATCCCCAGCCGCAGCCAATCTCAAGAATATGGTCACCGGGCTCGGTGGCGGTCCGCTCCAGCATGGCCGTCAGCTTGCGGTGTTGCGCCGCCTCCAGCGGCTCGTCGCTGCGCATCGGCTGATCAAATAGCGCACTTGAATAAGCGAGTGTCGGATCGAGCCACGCCGCGTAAAAATCGTTGCCCAGATCATAATGGCGATGAATGTTGCGCCGCGCCCCGATCCGGCTGTTGCGATTGGCAATATGCCATAGCCGCCGCAGCGCCCAGCCCAGGCCATGCGCTCGCCCGGTATTGCCCAATGTCCGTCGATTGCGGGAGAAAATCTCAAACAGCGCAACCGGGTTGGGGCTTGACCACTCCCCCTTTGACCACGCGACATACCAGCCGACCGAGCCGCCGCTCGCCAAGCGGAGCAACGCGCGCCAGCTGGCAAGATCAACCTCAACCCGCGGACCCGGCGCCCGGCCGCCCAGCAGCCGCTCTGCCCCGCCGGGCAGCGTCACGCGCAATTCGCCGACGGCAAGCCCCTGATCGATTCGGTCCAGAATGCGGTGGCCCAGCGGCGCCGTCAGCGACAGCAACAGGCTGCCAATTGTTCGGCCCGCAGCGCGTGATCGCTGGGCAGGCGATTCAGGCTCGGGCAGGACGGCATTCATCTCGCGTCGCTACATGCCTCGAAGTTTCCGCGAAAAAAAGGGGGATGTGCAGCCGTGCTACCCAATATCGCGAAGCGCGGCGAGCGCGCGTTCGCGCGCCTCGCGATGGCCGATCCGCTTGGCGGGGTAGCCACGGGGTCGTACCCCGCTTGCGTCCGGATCGTGGATCGCCGCGTCGGATAGCCCCGCCAATTCGGGCACCCAGCGCCGGATATAGTTGGCCGCGCCGAATTTTTCGGACTGGGTCAGCGGCGCCATGATCCTGACGAACATATTGGAATCGACGCCCGTTCCCGCCGTCCACTGCCAGTTGACCGCGTTGGAGGCATAATCGGCATCGATCAGCGTGTCCCAAAACCATTGCTCGCCGCGTCGCCAGTCGATCAGCAGATGTTTGATTAGGAACGAGGCCGTGATCATTCGAACGCGGTTATGCATCCACCCCGTCACCCAGAGCTGGCGCATGCCGGCATCGACAATGGGATAGCCGGTACGGCCCTGTTGCCAGGCTTTCAGGTCGGCTTCGGCCTCCCGCCCCTCGCGCCAGGGAAAGCGATCGAAGTTCGGCCGCGAATTGCGGCTGCCATAATCGGGGAATTGCAGGATGACGTTGGCGGCATAATCGCGCCAGCCCAGCTCGCCCAGAAAGGTTTTCACCGACCCGCCCGCTTCAGCCACCGCGTGCCATGCTTGCGCCGGTGAC
>JBOFDB010000008.1:0-8406 GCA_051646545.1 Sphingomonas sp. | reverse complement strand
CGGTATCGTCGACCGTTATCGTACGCGAAACCCAGCAGGCGGTGGTGCTGCGCTTTGAGCAGCCAGTGGCGACGATCAACGCCTGGCGCCCCGGCCAACCCTTTGGCTCCACCGATGCGGGGCTCCATTTCCGCATCCCGTTTTTCGACCGGGTGGTATGGGTCGACAAGCGCGTGCTGGATGTCGATCTCGACAATCAGCCGGTGCTGTCGGCCAATCAGGATCGGCTGGATGTCGATGCCTATGCCCGCTATCGCATTGTCGATCCGTTGCGCGCGGTGGTTGCAACCGGCAGCACGGGGGACACCGAAAGGCGGGTGAGCGACCAGCTCGCGCCGTTGCTGGGTTCGGCCCTGCGCAACGAGCTTGGCAAGCGCCAGTTCAGCGAATTGTTGAGTCCCGAGCGCGGCATCGTCATGCATAATATTCAGGCGGGGCTGCAGGCCAAGGCCAGTGAATATGGCGTGCGCATCGTCGATGTCCGCATCCGCCAGGCCGAACTGCCCGAAGGGAGCCCGCGACAAAGCGCGCTCGCCCGGATGCGCAGCGCGCGCCAGCAACAAGCCGCCACCATCCGCGCCCAGGGGCTGAAAGAAGCGCAGATCATCCAGGCCGAAGCTGACGCGCAGGCATCGCGCATCTATGCCGAAAGCTTTGGCAAAGACCCGAAATTCTATGACTTTTATCGCGCCATGCAGTCTTATCGCACGACTTTTGGCGCCGATGGATCAAGCCCGTCGGGTGAGACCAACATCATCCTGTCACCCAATAGCGACTATCTAAGACAATTTGAGGGGCGCCAACGCTGACAGTTCGTTCATATTCAAACGTCGTTCAGCATTGGCTCGCATAACGGGCCGCATTGGCTGGACCATCATTGAGAGGAAATTGCTGACGTGCGTTACGCCTATGCCCTGACCGGTGCGCTGCTGCTGAGCGCCACTGCAGCGACGATGACGATCAATCCCATCGCCGCCGCAGGCGCGCAGACCGCGCAGAACGATCCTGCCGCGATGGCGAGCCTGGCCCCGCGGGCAGGCGCGCCGCTCAGCTTTGCTGATCTGGTTGCCCGGTTGCAGCCCGCCGTTGTCAACATCTCGACCAAGCAAAGCCTGAAAGTGCGCCCCCAGGCCAATCCGTTCGCGGGCACCCCCTTTGAACAGTTTTTCAACGGCGCCCAGGGCGGCGGTGACGGTCGGCCGATCACCCAGCGCGCGCAATCGCTGGGCTCGGGCTTCATCATTTCGCCTGACGGCTATGTCGTGACCAACAACCACGTCGTCGCGCCCGGCGCTGAGGGAGCGACGGTCGATTCGATCACCGTCACGCTGGTGGACGGCAAGGAATATACCGCCAAGCTGGTGGGCCGCGACCAGGCCTCTGACCTTGCTCTGCTCAAGATCAACGCAACCAACCTGCCCTTCGTCCGCTGGGGCGATTCGACCAAGGCGCGGGTTGGCGACTGGATCGTCGCGATCGGTAACCCCTTCGGCATCGGCTCGACCGTGACGGCGGGCATCGTTTCGGCATTGCACCGTGCGACTGACCTTGGCGGCAATGAGCGCTTCATTCAGACCGACGCCGCGATCAACCAGGGCAATTCGGGCGGCCCGATGTTCGATCTGTCGGGCAATGTGATCGGCATCAACTCGCAAATCTATACGCCCAGCCAGGGTAGCGTCGGCATCGGCTTTGCCATCCCGTCGGAGCAGGCCAAGCCTGTCATCGACACGCTGATGAAGGGCCAGTCGGTCAAGCGCGGCTATCTGGGCGTGCAGCTGCAGCCGCTCGACGAAGACGCGGCCGCCGCGGTGGGCCTGAAGAAGAATGAGGGCGAGATTGTCGGCTCGGTCGTCGCCGGCCAGCCTGCCGACAAGGCCGGGGTGAAGCCCGGCGATATCATCGTGCGCGTCAACGGCCAGCAAGTGACGGTTGATACGACCGTCAGCTACATTACCGCCCGGACCGCGCCGGGCACGCCGATCAAGCTCGACGTGCTGCGCCAGGGCCGGCCGGTGACCTTGACGGTCATTGCCGGAACGCGCCCCTCGGAGGACGCGCTGGCAAAGCTCGGCACGCCCGAAGGCAATGATGTCACGCCGAGCGAGCAGGACAAGACCGACAATAAGGCGATGAGCGACTCGCTCGGCCTTGAGCTGACAACGCTGACGCCGCAGATCGCCGCGCAGATCGGCGTTCCCCAGGATACCAAGGGCGTCGTTGTCGTTTCAGTCGATCCGTCGAGCGATGCGGCGCAGAAGAGTCTGCAGCGCGGCGACATCATCAGCTCGGTCAATCAGCAGCCCGTTGCCTCGGTCAGCGACGTGGTCCGCGCCATTTCCCAGGCGCGCGCCGCAAAGCGCGATTCGGTCCTCGTGCTCGTCCAGCGCGGCCCCACGACCAAGCGCTATATCGGCCTGCACATCAACTGATTGCGGCGAACAAAAAAGGCCCGCCCGGCACCATCGCCGGGCGGGCCATTTTACTACCGGCAATAATCAGCGGCAGCGGATCTGGCTGCTGTTCTGATCGATCGACTTGCCGATCAAGGCGCCAAGACCGCCACCGATCAGCGTGCCGACCGCGCGCGAGTGGCCGCCGTCGATCACATTGCCCAGGACGCCGCCGCCAACCGCACCGATGATGAGGCCAGTGGTGCCGTCATTGCGCTTGCAATAATAGCGACCGTCCGACCCACGATAGACGCGGTCATCCGCCGACAGCACACGCTCCTGGTAATTACCGCCGTCGCGATAATAGCGCGACGCGTCATAGCCATTCTCGTACCGATCATCCTGATAGCGCGGATCGCGATTGTCATAGCCGCGATCAGGATAGCGGTTGTCGTACCGCGCGCTGTTGGCACGCGCCTGCTGGTAACGGGCAAGTTCATCCTGGAACAGGCGAAGCTCGTTCTGGAAACGGCGCTGCGCAGCGTCAAAACGGGCATCGTCGGCGGGCGTCTGGGCGACGGCAGCGGCGGTCAACGCGGTACTGGCCAACGCCGCCAGCGCGGTCATGCGAGTGAAACGGGTCATCATCTTCTCCTTGCAAAAGCTGTCCCGGTTTAGAACGCTTTTCCGCCTAAACCCATGCTGAACGTGCGATCGCTTTATTCCGAAGCAAAGGCGGTACGATGACAGCATAAGCTCTATGCAGGCGCGGGCCGCATGTGCATGCTGATCCGATGACCGAAACCACCGCCGCGCCGCGCCCGCTTGCCGAACTCACGCTGCGCGGGATCGTGCTGGGCGGGATCATCACCTTTCTGTTCACCGCGGCCAACATCTATCTTGGCCTGAAGATCGGCCTGACCTTTGCCACGTCCATCCCTGCCGCGGTTATCTCCATGGCGGTGCTGCGGCTGTTCAAGGGCGCGACGATCCTTGAAAACAACATCGTCCAGACGATCGCCAGCGCGGCGGGCACGCTGGCGGCGATCATCTTCGTCCTGCCCGGGCTGGTGATGGTCGGCTGGTGGCACGGCTTTCCCTATCTCACGACGACGATGATCGTCGCGGTGGGGGGCTTGCTGGGGGTCTTGTTTTCGGTGCCGTTGCGGCGGGCGCTGGTGACCGGGTCTGACCTGCCCTATCCCGAAGGGCGCGCGGCTGCCGAAGTGCTGATCATCGGCGCCGACGCCGGTGAGGGCGGCACCGAAAGCGAGCGCGGTTTGTGGATGCTGATCTGGAGCAGCGCCGCCTCCGCCGGCTTTGCCGCGCTCACCCAAACGCGGCTCGCCGTTGCCGAGGCCGCCACCTGGTTCCGCGTCGGCGCGGGCGCGACGGGAATTGACCTTGGCCTGTCGTTCGCGCTGCTGGGCGCGGGGCATCTGGTCGGCTTGTCGGTTGGCCTGGCGCAGCTGCTGGGGCTGATCATCGGCTGGCTGGTGCTCCTCCCCCTCCTCACGGCGCAGCATCCCATGGCGGGCGACGTTGAGACCTGGGCGAATATGGTGTTTCGCAGCGATGTCAGGTTTTTCGGCGCAGGCGTCATTGCGGTGGCGGCGGTCTGGTCGCTGGTGCGCATTATCGGGCCTGTGGTCGCGGGCATCCGCTCCTCGCTCGCAGCGTCGGCCGCCAATGCGCGCGGCGAGGCACTGGCGATTGAAGAACGCGACTTGCCGATCGCGATTGTCGGGCTGCTTACCCTGGTGCTGCTGATACCGATCGGCTGGCTCTTGTGGGACACCATCGCCACCGGGCCGATTGCGGGCGCGGCGGTGCCGTTGATCATCGGCGGCATCTTGTTCGTAATCGTTATCGGCCTCGTGATCGCGGCGGTCTGCGGCTATATGGCGGGGCTGATCGGCGCGTCGAACAGCCCTGTGTCGGGCGTCGGCATTTTGGCGATCCTGGCCGCCGCGCTGATGCTGGTCGGCCTGTTCGGCCGCGACAACCCGCCCGACACCACCGCCGCGCTGGTCGCTTATGCGCTGGTCGCGACGGGCATCGTTTTTGGTGTCGCGACGATTTCCAATGACAATCTGCAGGATCTGAAGACCGGCCAGCTTGTGGGTGCCACGCCATGGAAACAGCAGGTTGCGTTGATGATCGGCGTGGTGTTCGGCGCCATCGTTATCCCGCCGGTGCTGAATGCCCTCAACACCGCATTCGGTTTTGCCGGCATGCCGGGTGCCGGCCCACAAGCGCTCCCCGCCCCGCAAGCGGCGCTGATTTCGGCGCTGGCCAAAGGGGTGCTTGGCGGGGGCCTCAACTGGGCCATGCTCGGCTGGGGGGCGCTGGCGGGTGTGGCGCTGATCGCGCTGGATGAAGCGCTGGGCGCCGCCAAATGGATGCGCCTGCCCCCGCTCGCGGTTGGCATTGGCATCTATCTACCCATGAGCGTGACGCTGATGCTGTCCGTTGGCGCAGTGACGGGCTATTATTATGATCGCTGGGCACGGCGCCGTCGCAACCCCAAATTTGCCGAGCGGATGGGCGTGCTGGCGGCAACCGGCATGATAGTCGGCGAAAGCCTGTTCGGCGTGGTTTTTGCGGGAATCGTCGGCGCGACGGGCAGCGATTCACCGCTGAAGCTGGTGGGCGACGCGTTCCAGCAAGCCGCGCTGATCGGCGGGACGCTGTTGTTTGCCGGGCTGGCGGCCGGGCTTTATCGTTACGCGCAGCAGCGCTCGGGCTGAGGCCCAGACCGTCTATATCGGTCATTCCCGCGCAGGCGGGACCAGCTCAAAATTTCGGGACAGGCGCCCGTTCAGCCGCGCCCGCGATAGCCCGGCACGTCCTGGCCCGGAATCCAGACGCCTTCCGGCGGCGCGCCCGATTGCCAGAAGACATCGATGGGGATGCCGCCACGCGGATACCAATAGCCGCCGATCCGCAACCATGAAGGCGCCATTTCGCGGAACAGCCGCTCGCCAATGCCGACGGTGCAATCCTCGTGAAAGGCGCGGTGATTGCGGAATGATCCAAGAAACAATTTCAGCGACTTCGACTCGACGATTGTCGCCGCCGGCACATAATCGATCACCAGATGCGCGAAATCGGGCTGCGCCGTCACCGGGCAAAGCGAGGTGAATTCGGGCGCGGTGAAGCGGACCAAATACGGTGTAGCCGGGCGCGGGTTGGGAACATAATCGAGCACCGCCTCGTCTGGCGAGGCAGGCAGCGGCGTCGGTTGGCCGAGAAATTGGGGTGTCGTCATGATGGCGGGATATAGGGCCGACAGTCCACATCGTCACCCCGGCCTTGTGCCGGGGGCCGTTGGGCGGGTTGCGAAGCCACTGGCAACGCGATGACGACCCTTATCCCCATCCTCGGCGACCAGCTGTCCTTCACCCTGTCGTCGCTCCGCGATGCCAACCCGGCAAGCACGGTGCTGCTGATGATGGAGGTCGCCGACGAGACGCGCTATGTCTGGCACCACCAGAAGAAGATCGCCTATATCCTCTCGGCGATGCGCCACCATGCCGCGGCGTTGCGGCAAGCAGGCTGGACGGTCGATTATATCGCGCTCGACGACCCCGGAAATAGCGGCAGCTTCACCGGCGAAGTCGGCCGCGCCATTGCCCGGCACGATGCCGATCGCATCATCGTCAGCCAAGCAGGCGAATGGCGCGTGCAGGGCATGATCGACGCCTGGCAAACGTTATTCGGCGTCCCTGTTGATGTCCGCGCCGACGACCGTTTCCTGTGCAGCCATGCCGAGTTCGACGCCTGGGCAGAGGGTCGCAAAACATTGCGGATGGAATTTTTCTACCGCGAAATGCGCCGCAAGACCGGGCTGCTGATGGAGGACGGCAATCCCGTCGGCGGGAAATGGAATTATGACGCCGAAAACCGCAAGCCCGCCAAGCGCGACCTTGCCATGCCGCGCCCGCTTTCCTTCGCGCCCGATGCGATCACGCAAGCGGTGCTGGCGCTGGTCGCACGGCAATTCGGCGCGCATCCCGGCACGCTTGACGGCTTTGATTTCGCGGTGACCGCGGCCGATGCCGCGCGCCAGCAAGCGCATTTCCTGGATTACGCCCTGCCCCAGTTCGGCGATTATCAGGACGCGATGCTGACCGGCGAGCCCTTCCTGTGGCATTCGATCCTGTCGCCCTATCTGAATTCGGGTCTGCTCGATCCGCTGGCGCTGTGCCGCGAAGTCGAGGCGCGGTATCGCGCGGGCAAAGTGCCGCTCAACGCGGCGGAGGGGTTCATCCGCCAGATCATCGGGTGGCGCGAATATGTGCGCGGCATTTATTGGCGCGAGGGGCCAGACTATGCCACCCGCAACGCGCTGGCCGCCATCCGCCCCCTCCCCGCCTTCTACTGGACGGGGGAGACCGACCTCAACTGCCTCAAACAGGCGATCGGCGACACGCTGGCGCATGCCTATGCCCATCACATTCAGCGGCTGATGGTAACCGGCAATTTCGCGCTGATCGCGGGCATCGACCCGCACGCGCTACACTTATGGTATCTCGCCATTTATGCCGACGCCTATGAATGGGTCGAATTGCCCAATACGCTGGGCATGAGCCAGTTTGGCGACGGGGGCCTGCTGGCCTCCAAACCCTATGCGGCGTCGGGCGCCTATATCAACCGCATGTCGGATTATTGCGGCGGCTGCCGATACGACGTCAAACAGCGCAGCGGCCCCAATGCCTGCCCGTTAAACGCGTTGTATTGGGATTTCCTGGTCCGCAACCGGCGGCTTCTCGGCAACAATCAGCGGCTGGCAATGCCCTATCGCAATTGGGACCGGATGGACGCCGCAACCCAGGCCGATATCCGACAATCGGCACAGGCCTTTCTTGCCCGTCTCGACGCGGGCGAAGCGGCAAGCTAGAGCGTTATCAGGGCAAGTTTCCGTTCGCCCTGAGCCAGTCGGCGGGCCGTTCTGCTTAGCCAGATCGTGCCGCGTTTTGACCGGTTCGACGCGAACGGCGATTGTCCTGGCCCGACCGCAGCAGGAGCAAGGATATGGACGCGCTGGTAACCACCCAATGGCTGGAGCAGGAATTGGCCGCCCCCGATCTGCGCGTGGTCGATGCGACCTTCCTGGCCGGTGATACCAGCCGCAATCCCGCCGCCGATTACGAAGCTGCGCATATTCCCGGCGCGGTGTTCATGGACCTTGCCGAGATCGCCGATCTCAACAATCCGCTGCCCACTATGCTGCCAAGCCCGGAAAAATTCGCCAGCCGCATGCAGTCGCTGGGGCTGGGCGATGGCAGCCGGATCGTGATTTATGACAGCTCGCCCTATCACACCGCCGCGCGTGCCTGGTGGATGCTGCGCACCTTTGGCGCGCACGATGTTGCCATTCTCGACGGCGGCTTCGCCAAATGGCAGGCCGAAGGCCGCGCCATTGCCAGCGGCAAGGAAACGCTGCGCCATCGCCATTTCACCGTCTGGGCGGATGACACGGGCGTCCGCACGCTTGCCCAGATGAAGGCCAATATCGAATCGGGCGCCGAGCAAGTGATGGACGCGCGCTCGCGCAGCCGATTTGAAGGGACCGAGCCTGATCCCCGCCCCGCGACGATGCCCGGCCACATCCCCGGCAGCAAGAACATCCCCTATGGTTCGCTGTTCAATGAGGACGGCACCTGGAAGCGGGGCGATGCGCTGAAGGCCGTTTATGACGCGGCGGGCATCGACCTTTCGAAACCCGTGGTCGCAACCTGCGGATCGGGCATCACGGCGGCGGTTCTGGTGTTCGGCGCGCATCTGCTCGGCGCCAATGCCGCGCTCTATGACGGCAGCTGGTCTGAATGGGGCGCGGATCTGTCGACGCCCAAGGCCATGGGCGCGGCGTGAGGACTGTGGTTGCCAATACCCCGTTCGTCCCGAGCGCAATCGAGGGACGGGCGATTGGCAACCCGCCAGAGGCCCGTGTCTCGACTTCGCTCGACACGAACGGAGTTTAGCGTTGGCGGGTAAAAAAGACGGTGAC
>JBOFDB010000136.1:0-2188 GCA_051646545.1 Sphingomonas sp. | reverse complement strand
GACGATGGCGGAAAAGGTCAGTTCGACCAGGCCGTAATATTTGTGAGGCATCGCTCCCTCCCGTTTTCAGGCCGTTGCATCCGCGGTTGCGATGCGCCGAATACGCTCGGCCACCAGCGCGGGCGCCTCTTCATGCGCTAGATGGCCAAGCCCAGCCAGCATGTCCACCTGCGCGTCGGGCAAGCGTTCGGCGATATGCCTGACGCCGTCCGCCGGCACCGCCGCATCGCCGTCGCCATGGATCAGCGTGACGGGCAGTGTCAGCCCCGGCAGATCGGCGTAGAGTGCATCCAAATCCCACTCCGCCATCATCGTAATGGCGCCCGCGCAATGGCCGGCGCGACGGAACAGCCGCGCATAGCATTCCACCCCGACCGCATCGATCTTCGATCCCGTCGAGCGGACCAGAAACCGCTCCACTTCCCCTGGCGTCGACGCGATTCGCGCGAAAATGTGCGGCGCGAAGGGATTGACGAAGAGCAGCTTGGCCAGCGTCGGGAAAATCCGCGCGGCGAGCCCCGGAAAGGGCATCAACGCGGGATTGAGGCCGATCAGGGCGCGCGGGGTGGCAATGCCGTCCAGCACCATCCGCGCCGCAATCGCGGCGCCCGCCGAATGGCCGATGACAAGATCGGGCGCCAGGCCAAGCGCGGCCATCAGCTCCCCCACTGCCCGCGCCATCGCCGCCATCGACAAGCCCCCCACCGGTCGCCCGGTCGTGAAGCCATGGCCCGGCAAATCGGGCGCGACGACGGTGAAATGCCGGGCGAGCAGCGGCGCGACATCGCGCCAGCTATGCGTCGCTGCCCCGGTGCCGTGGATCAGCAGCACGACCGGCCCTGCCCCCATCACCTGAACATGAAAACGCACTCGCCCCGCCTCGACAAAGCGGCTGGCGGCATGATTGGGCCAGTCGCGCCCGTCAATTGCCCAATCGGGCCGATCGCTCAGCATGGCATCGATGCCTTGACCGCCGCGTGCATCTGCATCGCATCGGCGCGGGGGAGAGGAAGATAACGTGCGCCCATCGCGGCGGCGACCGCCTGGCCTTCGGGGCGCGGGCTGGGGGAAATGTCGATAAACGCGCTCTTCACGCCCGCCGCCGCGATGGCGCGGGCGGTGGCAAGCGCATCGTCATTGGCGGCGGCGCGGCTGGCACGGCCATCGGCGGCGATGTTGGCGCGGCCGTCCGTCAACACCACCACAAACGGCGTGCGACCGCGTTTGCGCGCATCCAGGGCAAGGTCCGCCGCAGCGGCCAGCCCCGCCGCCAGCGGGGTTCCGCCCCCGCCCGCCATATCGGCGAGCGAGCGTTTGGCGCGGACCAGCGATCGCGTCGGCGGCAACAGCAGCGCGGCGTCGGTTCCCCGAAACGCGATCAGCGCGACCTGCGCGCGCTTCACATACGCTTCGGCAAGTAGCAATTCGACCGCGCCTTTTGCCTCGGCAAGGCGAGTGAGCGCCGCCGATCCCGACGCATCGACCGCAAAGATTGTCGTCGCTTCGGCGCGATTCTCAAAACGGCGGACGCGCAGGTCGCCGCGCCGGACCTTCACGCCTCGGCTGCCCGGTTCACCGCCGCGCAACCGCTGCCACGATGCCGCCGCGCGCAATGTATCGATAAGGCTGAGCCGCAAGCCGCCACGCGGCACGCCCGCCATGCTGCCAACGGGTCGCCCGCGCGTCGGCGAGCGGTGCCGCTCGCCCTTGCCCCGCCCGCGCGGCGTCGGCGCGCGGCGGGCGCCGCCCCGGGCAAGATCGGCGAGAAGATTTTTGGGCAGCGCCGCCAGCGCGGCGGCGAGGACGAGATCGTCGGGCGGCAGTGGTTCAACCGTTGCGTCGGCATCGCGGTCAGGCGCATCGGTCGGTGGTGGTGGGGTCGGCGGTGCTTCGGCCTCGGTTGATGGCGCATCAATGTCGGGCGGCAGGCGCGTGGCGCGCGGCCCCAGCACCAACGCCGCCGCAAGCGCGACATCGGCTTCCTCGATCGTAGGCCGCCCCGCCAGCGCCGCCGCTGCCCGTGCCGCGCGCAACGCCAGCACGGGCGCGCGCATCGAATCGATCCCCAGAATCGCCGCCGTCGCCGCAATCGCTTCGACCACCTCGTCGTGAACCGCTACCGCCCGCAGCGGCGGGAGCGGCTCAAGCACTGCTTCAACCGGCCGCACGCCCGCCAGATCGAGGTGAA